>JAPPGV010000066.1 GCA_028821235.1 bacterium | reverse complement strand
TGAGCCATCCCCACCGGGTCTACCACCACCACATCCAAACACGCACGGGGGAGGGGCCCGGTGCGGAGCACCGGACTCTCGCGAGTTTGGCAACTCGGTTCTTAAGGGCTTGGAGTACCGCAAAACTGTGTCTGGAGCCTTAGATCGGGTGCGCCCTTGTGGTGTCTTGAGCCTCCGGTTCCGGCGGGGGGAGTCACGGGGCTCGGGACGGGCGGGTTGGCAACTATCCTCCCTGACCCGGTGGCCATCTTTCCTATCCGCACCTTCGGCGATCCTGTTCTGAGGGTCCGCACCAAGCCGGTCAAGGACTTCGACGCGTCCCTCCGCCGGCTTGCGGAGGACATGCTCGAGACCATGTACGACGCTCCCGGAGTGGGGTTGGCTGCGCCGCAGATCGGTGTGTCGAAGCGCATCTGCGTGTTCGATGCCGGCGATGGTCCCCAGGTGCTGGTGAACCCGGTCCTGGCCGAGACTTCGGGGGATTGGGAATACCACGAGGGATGCCTGTCCGTTCCTGGTCACTACTGGACCATCAATCGCCCCGCTTTCGCCCGAGCCGTCGGCCAGGATCTGGACGGGAACCCGGTGGAGTTTGCCGGGGATGAGCTCTTGGGAAGGGTTCTCCAGCACGAGATCGACCACCTCGGGGGCCACCTCCTACTGACCCGTCTCGACCGAGCCACCCGCAAGGAGGCGTTTCGCGCCCTCCGTAACGAGGCGATCCGGGCGCCGGAGTGATGAAGACCGCCCTGCTGGGCACATCGCAGGAGGCCGTTCCCACGATCGACATCCTGGCCGGATTGACCGGCCTGCGCGCCGTGATAACCAGACCGGACCGACGGAGGGGGCGAGGCCGGGCGCCGGCACCGTCCGAGGCCAAGGTCAGAGCGGTCGACCAGGGGATTCCGGTCCGGCAGCCCGCCACCCCCGCTGCGCTCGACGATGCCGTCGCCGGGATGGATCTTGACCTCGCGGTGGTGGTGAGCTACGGGATGATCGTGCCGGCCGTCACCCTGGCCCGTCCCAGGCAGGGCATGGTGAACCTGCATTTCTCCCTGCTGCCCCGGTGGCGGGGGGCGGCCCCGGTCGAGCGAGCCATTCTGGCCGGCGACGAGATAACCGGCGTGAGCCTGATGCGGATGGACGCCGGATTGGATGCCGGCCCGGTCCTGGCCGGATGGAGGACCTCAATCGGCGAGGACGAGGACGCCGGTGCGCTGTCGAAGCGCCTCGCCCTGGGCGGCGCCGAGCTGCTGGCCACGCACCTGGGTGCGCTGGAGCGAGAGGAGTTGGAGCCGGTCGCGCAGGAGGAGTCGATGGTCACATGGGCGCCCCGCCTGATCGTTGCTGAGGCTCGACTCGACTTCGACCAGCCTGTTGAGCAGGTGGTGCGGGCCATCCGGGCGTTCTGTCCCCGTCCGGGCGCTCACACCATGTGGCGGGGTAAGCGGTTCAAGATCCTCCGGGCCCGGCCGGTCCCCGGCAGGTTGGAGCCGGGTTGCCTGGAGATCGACGAGATCGGGGCAAGGGTCGGTACCGCCACGGGATGCCTGGCCCTGCGGACCGTTCAACCCGAGGGTAGGAAGGCGATGGATGCTCTCGCATGGGTCAGGGGGGTCAAGGGCGATCCGGGTCGCTTCGGGTGAAGCGTGGCGTGGAGGCCCGCTCGGTGGCGGCCGGGCTGGTCGGTAGGGTCGTGCGGGGCGGAGCCTGGTCGAATCTGGTGGTCAGGGAGGTCGATCTACCGCCGGACGATGCTCGCC
Source organism: bacterium (assembly GCA_028821235.1). Classification (NCBI taxonomy): domain Bacteria; species bacterium. Next base: position 9,850 of record JAPPGV010000066.1, on the reverse strand, counting down.
TGGTGCGCCATCTCGTCTACGGCACCATCAGGAACCTCCCTCGCCTGGACCGGGCCATCCGCGGTCTGTCCAGCCGGCCTCTGCCGGCCATCCATGCCGATGTGCTCGATGTCCTGCGGGTGGCCTTCCACGAGGTTCTGTTCGGCCGGGCCGCCGCTCATGCCGTGCCCGATACGGCCGTGGAGTCCGCCCGGAGCCTGGGACACGGTCGGGCTACCGGGTTCGTGAACGCCCTGGTCAGGAACCTGCAACGAGGTGGCGAGCCCAACCCACCCTCCGATCCGGCCGAGGTGTTCAGCCTGCCCGGCTGGGTCATGGACGACCTGACCCGCACCTGGGGGAGAGATCAGGCACTGGCCTTCGCCGAGGCTGCCCACGAGGACGCGCCGGTGAGCTTCCGCATGCGGCCGGGCGATCCTCTACCCCACGGCGCCGTTCCCACCCCTGTCCCCGGCGCCTTCGCCCACCCGGAGGGCCGGGTTCCCGAGAGAGCGGTGGTCCAGGACGCCGCATCGGTGGCCGTGGTCGAAGCTCTGGGCGTAGCTCCCGACCATCGAGTGTTGGAGGTGGGAGCTGCTCCCGGTGGCAAGACGCTGGCCATCTGGGACCGCAGCCCCGCCTCCCTGGCCGCCGTCGACATCCACGCTCGGCGCATCCGCCAGGCGGCGCGACGGCTGGACAGGGCGGGCGGTAGCGGATGGTGGGTCAGAGCCGACGGAACCCGTCTCCCATTTCGGAGTGGGCAGTTCGACCGGGTTCTGGTGGACGCACCATGCACCGGCCTCGGCACGCTCCGGCGGCGACCCGAGGTGCGGCTACGGGTCTCGATCGGCGACCGGGACCGGCTGGCGAAGCTCCAGCGCCGGATGGTCCGTGAGGCTCTCGACGCGGTACGCCCCGGCGGGCGGGTGGTCTACTCGGTCTGTACCTTGACCGGGGCGGAGACGCTGGGAGTGGTGGAGAACATGGGTGGGCGGCCACCGGCTGATCTGCCGGGTTCCCGCCTCGACCACGGCTTGCTCATGGGTCCCCACCTGACGGGCACCGACGGCATGTTCATCTCGGTCTTGGATCGGTGACGGAGCTGCCGGCTCCTAGGCGTTGCGAGGTGGATGTACCCTGCGCACCGTGAGGAAACGCGTTCGCATAGCGGCTTCGATTCTCGCCGCCGACTTCGCCCGTTTGGGCGAGGAGGTGGCTCGGGTGGAACCCCACCTGGACATGCTCCACGTGGATGTCATGGATGGCCACTTCGTGCCGAACATCTCATTGGGTGTTCCGGTCATAAGCTCCTTGCGGAAGGTGTCCGGACTGGCCTTCGACTGCCACCTGATGGTCACCGATCCGGACAGGCTGGTCGACCCGCTCCGGGAGGCGGGCGCAACCGGGATAACCGTCCATCTCGAGGCGGTGCCAGACCCGAGGCCGGTGGAACGCCGGGCGCGCCGGGCCGGCCTCGGCTTCGGCCTGGTGATCAATCCCGGCACTCCTTACGAGGCTCTGGATCCGTTCCTCGAGCTGTGCGACATGGTGCTGGTGATGTCGGTGGAGCCCGGCTTCGGTGGTCAGGACTTCCTGCCGGCCGTCCTCACCAAGGTCGAGGCGGCCCGCCGGGCCATCGACCGGCGTGGCCTCGACGTAGATCTGGAGATCGACGGCGGCATCGACCCGGAGACCATCGGCGCGGCTCGGCGGGCCGGCGCCGATGTGTTCGTGGCCGGCACCGCCATCTTCGGACAACCGGATCCGGTGACGGCGATCGCCGGCCTGAGGACCGCCGCCTCGGGAGGCGGCGCATGAGCCGGGCCTGGTCGGACGCCGAGCGCAGCCGGATGCGCCGGGCCATCGATCTGGCCCGTCCGCACCGCACCCATCCCAATCCTCGGGTGGGTTGCGTGATCGTCGGTGCAGGAGGGAAGGTGGTAGGAGAGGGCGCTCATCGAGGCGTCGGTACTCCCCACGCCGAGGCTATGGCGCTCAGCCAGGCGGGGGGCGCCGCCTGCGGCGCCACGGCGTTCGTGACCCTCGAGCCCTGTTCGCATTCCGGACGAACCCCTCCGTGCGCCGATGCTCTGGTGGCTGCCGGGGTGGCCCGGGTCGTGATCGCGGCATACGACCCCGATGCCCGGGTGAGAGGTCGCGGGGTGGTGAGGCTCCAGCGGGCCGGGATCGAGACGGTGGTGGGGCTGATGGGGGAGGACGCCGTCAGGTTGGATGTCGGGTTCCATCACCATCGGCGGACGGGCTTGCCCTACGTGCGGGCGGTGGTGGCTGATGCCGAGGCTCGGGCCGATGATGCGGTCAGCGTTGACATCGCCGCCCTGATCGGGGAGGCGGACCATCTTCTGGCAACCACGAACGGCCCGGCGCTTCCCTCCCGACGGAAGCTGGCAGGCCTGGCGGAGCGTGGTCATCTCTACGTGGCGATCGAGGACGTGCAGGTGATCGGAGCCCTTCGCAGGGCAGGTCTGGTCGATGCGGCCAGCCACTACGCCAGGATCGGGGAAGATCATGACGGTCTCTGGACGCAGGACGGTCTTCGGGTGATGGATGCCGGAGAGATCGGCGCCGCCTATCGCCGGATCGACCTGGAACGCCCGCCGGCAGGCTGGCCTCCCCTGATCTGCCGCCGTGCCGAGGCCGCCATACCGACTCGCTACGGCCGCTTCCGGGCCATCGGCTACGAGTCGCTCGACGACGGCCGCCATCACGTGGCGCTGGTCAGGGGTCGCGTGACCGGTGAGGAAGGCGTGCTGGTCCGGATGCATTCGGAGTGCCTCACGGGGGATGTGTTCGCCAGCCTCCGCTGCGACTGCGGCTTCCAGCTGCAGGAGGCGATGCGCCGGATCGGGGAGGCCGGCCGGGGCGTGATCCTCTACATGCGCGGTCACGAAGGGAGAGGCATCGGTCTGATCGACAAGCTAGCCGCCTACGCCCTCCAGGAGCAGGGGCGGGACACGGTGGAGGCCAACCTGGACCTGGGTCTCCCGGAGGACAGCCGTGACTACGGCGCCGGAGCCCGGATGCTCGCCGACCTGGGCGTGAACAGCCTCCGCCTGCTCACCAACAATCCGGCCAAGCGGGCCGGTGTCGAGGCGTACGGGGTACGGATCGTGGAGCGGGTTCCCCTGGTCGTCGGCGAGAACGACCACAACCGCAACTATCTGCACACCAAGGTGGCCAAGCTGGGCCACGTCATCGACATGGAGGACCCTCCTCCAGGCGAGGTCAGGGAGAGGACAGAGCAGGACTGACCCGTCTGTCGTGCGGGTAGTTCCGGGCGCCCTTCCATGTCCTGAGCCCGCAAGAGCGCGAAAACACACATTTGACCATCTGTCCGATCTCGGGAACCATGATCCCGAACGTGTGTCTCCCGGCGGGGTATCGCGAGACCCGGACCAACCCGGCATCCGGCACGCTGATCCGTGCTACCTTCGTGTGGAGGCCCGCTTCCTCCTATAATGACGGGCCACAATCAGGAGAAAGTGGAAGCCGGTTGCTTCCCACCCGGCCACCGGGAGCCGATTCGAAGCCGTTTAGGGCTGCGAACCCGAGTGTGCCGTGGTACAGGAACCCGACCATTTGTGATGGATCGGGTTCTCGCGGGGCCCCAAAGGCCCGAGTAGCGGCCGGTTGTTTCTGTTCTTCTCGAACGAGATTCCATTCCGTCCTTTCGGCGGACGAGCAAGGAGACATGTAATCGCAGAGCTACGCGTCAACGACGAAATCCGTGCGGCCGAACTGAGAGTTGTCGATCCGCTCGGCAAGCAACTGGGAGTCATGCCCCGCCAGAACGCCCTGTACCTGGCCGATGGCCTGGGATGGGACCTCGTGGAGGTGGCGCCCGGAGCCGATCCGCCGGTTGCGCGGATGATGGACTACGGCAAGTTCAAGTACGAGCAGTCCGTCAAGGAGCGGGAAGCGCGCAAGAAGCAGTCGCGCAGCACGGTCAAGGAACTCACCTTCAAGGTGAAGATCGGCAACCACGACTACGAGATCAAGCGAGATCGGGCCCTGCGGTTCCTGACCAACGGCGACCGGGTCCGGGTTCGGGTCTGGCTACGAGGAAGGGAGGCCAGCCGGCCCCAGTTGGGTATGGCCATCCTCGAACGCCTGTCCTCGGACCTCGCCGAAGTAGCCACCGTGGATCAGCCGGCCAAGCTCGAGGGCCGCAATATGACCATGGCCCTGGCGCCGATCAAGCGGCCTGCGCGGTCGTTCCAGGACGTTGACGAAGGCTCGGCCTAGAGAACCAGCGAGGAGTAGGACACAACATGCCGAAGATGAAGAGCCACAAGGGCGCCGCCAAGCGTTTCAAGGTGACCGGATCGGGCCGGATCCGGCGCCGCCAGTCGCACCGCGGCCACCTCCGCCTTGCCAAGGGCAAGGACAGCTATCGCCGGCTGAAAGGCGAGGCCGATCTGGCCAAAGGTGACGAGAAGCGGGTCAAGCGCCTGCTCGGAATGTAGGCGAGGAGCACCGGAGAGAAGAAATGGCACGAGTCAAGCGCGCGAGCAATTCCCGTACCAGGCATCGGAAGGTCCTGGCCAAGGCCAAGGGCTACCGCGGCGCCAAGAGCCGGAGCTTCCGGGCGGCCAACGAGCAGGTGATGAAGTCCCTGCAGTACGCCTATCGCGACCGGAGGGCGCGCAAGGGCGACTTCCGGAGGCTGTGGATCACCCGTATCAACGCCGCTGCCCGGGAGAACGGCACCACCTATTCGAGGCTGATCGCGGGGCTCAAGGCGGCGGAATTCGAGGTGGACCGGAAGATGCTGGCCGATATCGCGGTCAACGATCCCGCCACCTTTCGCCAGATCGTCGAGTTGGCGTCCGCCAACCGCGCTCAGTAGTGGTCCACAGTGGTCCGCTAGCGGCGTAGCACCAAGATGGACCTTGAACGGCTAGCCGGCGTAATCCGCGACGCCCGCGCCCGGATCGAGGCTGCTTCCGACCTGGATGAGTTGTCCGCTGCGGAGTCGGAGACGTTGGGGCGGCGGTCCGAGATCGCAGTTGCGCGAAGTGGCATCGGACGCCTGGCGCCGGACCGTAGGCGCGACGTCGGGCGGGCGATCAACGAGGCGGTTGGCACGCTGACCGCCGCGGTTGAGGATCGGCGCTCGGCCTTGCAGGCGGAGGCCGAGAACGTCCTGCTGGAGCAAGATCGGATCGATCTCACCCTGCCATACGGTCGTCCGGCCCGGGGGACGCATCACCTGCTGACCCGCACCATGGAGGATGTGTGCGACGTATTCCGCGCCATCGGCTACGAGGTGGCGGAAGGGCCGGAGTTGGAGCTGGCGTGGTACAACTTCGACGCCCTCAACACCCCGCCCACCCATCCTTCCCGATTCGAGTCCGACACCATGTACGTGGAGCCGTTCGACGACAGGGAGCGGAGCGGTCCCGACGAGTTGTTGCTCCGCACCCAGACCTCACCGATGCAGGCCCGGTTCATGGAGAAGAACCCCCCGCCGGTCTACGTGGTGGTACCGGGTCGGGTCTTCCGCACTGACACCTGGGACGCCACCCACTCGCCGGTGTTCCACCAGATCGAAGGCTTGGCCGTGGACTCGGACATCACCTTCGGGGACCTGAAGGGCACCCTCGCCTACTTCGCCCGGGAGTTCTTCGGGGTCTCGGCCCGTACCCGCTTCGTCCCCCACTTCTTCCCGTTCACCGAGCCGTCAGCGGAGATGCTGGTGTGGTTCAACGACGAGTGGCTGGAGATGTTGGGATGCGGCATGGTCGATCCCAACGTGTTCGAAGCGGTGGGGTACGACCCGGCGGAGGTGACAGGGTTCGCCTTCGGCATGGGCGTGGAGCGGCTGGCCATGGTCCGCCACGGCATCACCGACATCCGCCATTTCTACGACAGCGACCTGCGGGTCCTGGGGCAGTTCCGATGAAGGTTCCGATCGGCTGGTTGGCGGACTTCATCGATCTGCCCACCCGGGACCCGTACGAGCTGGAGCGGATACTGGTCTCCCTGGGTCACGAGGTGGAGGGGATCGAGGAGTTCGGGCCGTCCTTCGAGGGCGTGGTGGTCGGAAGGGTGGAGGAGGCCCGGCCCCATCCCGACGCCGACCGGATCCGTTTCTGCCGGGTCGATGACGGAACGGCCACCCGCGACGTGGTATGCGGAGCATGGAACTTCGAGGCCGGCGCGGTCATCGCCTACGCAAGGGCCGGATCCCGCCTCGGCACGGACACGGACCAGCCCCTCGAGGTGGGAAGCCGCAAGATACGCGGCATCGTGTCGCACGGCATGTTCGCCTCGGCCCGCGAGCTCGGGTTGGGCGATGACCACGACGGCATCATGGTCCTGAACGATCTCGGCGCGGCCACCGATGACGACCTCGGCCGCCCCCTGGAGGAGGTGATCGGCCTGGGCGACGTGGTGCTGGATGTGAGCATCACCACCAATCGGGGCGACTGCATGGGGATCCGGGGGCTGGCCCGCGAGCTCGCCGCCTACTGGCAGATCCCGCTGCGGGACATCTCCCCGAGCTTCCCGACCGGTCCGGAGAACTCCGCCTTCGAAGTATCGATCCGAGATGTGGAAGCATGCCCTCGCTTCGTCGCCCACCAGGTTGACGGCGTGCGGATCGGCCCCTCCCCACTATGGATGCAGCTGCGCCTCCTGGCTATCGGGCAGCGGCCGATCTCCAACGTCGTGGACGTGTCCAACTACGTGATGTGGGAACTCGGACACCCGATCCACACTTTCGACGCGGACACCATATCCGGCCGGCAGGTAATCATCCGGAGAGCCGAGGAGGGCGAGAAGCTGGAGACCCTGGACGGGGTGGTCCGCCCGCTGGCAGCCGGCGACATCGTGGTGACCGACCCGTCGGGTCCGATCGCCTTGGCCGGCGTTATGGGAGGGGCGTCGACCGAGGTTTGCGAGACGACCACCAGCGTGCTGGTCGAGGCCGCCAACTGGCATCCACCGTCGATACTGGCCACCTCGTGGCGGCTGGGACTGCGGAGCGAGGCCTCGGCCCGGTTCGAGCGGGGCGTCGATCCCAACCTCTCCGCCCTTGCCACCGCCCGGACGGTGGAGCTGGTGGCGTTGACCTCCGGCGGGGTGCCCCGTTCCCGGGCGGTCGACTGTTACCCGATCCCGCGGAGGCCGTGGACCGTCGACCTCACGGCCCGTGACGTGAGCCGCCTGCTCGGGCCGAATCCTCCGTTCGGAGAGGCGTTGTCGCTGCTGGAACGGCTCGGTTTCGGGCTGGATCGGGACGGACGATCAGCTCATGTGGACGTTCCGACCCATCGCGCCGATGTCACCCGCCCGGCCGATCTGGTCGAGGAGATCGCCCGCCTCCACGGCTACGACCGGTTCCCGGACCTGGTCCGCCATGGCACCCGGGGCGGCCTCACTCCTGAGCATATGGCCGTCCGGCGGCTCCGCGAAGCCCTGGTCGGGGCCGGGCTCACCGAGGCCCAGACCCTCAGCTTCATCGGGCAGGACGACCTGGACGCGCTCGGTCTCCCGCCCCAGGACCCGCGCCGGGTAACCATCCGGGTCAAGAACCCGCTCCGCGAGGAGGAGGCCATCCTGCGCACCACCCTGCTGCCCGGCCTGATGGGGGCGATGTCGCGCAACGTGGCTCGGGGCCTGAAGTCGGTGCGCCTGTTCGAGACCGGGCGGGTGTTCACGGCCGGTGACGACCCGGAGGACCCCCGCATTCCCTTCCAGCCCTTCCACCTGGCCATGGTCCTGTCCGGTCCGGGAGTGGACGTATTCGCCGCCACCGGGCTGGTCGACCTACTGGCCCGGGTGTCTGGCCGCCGGTTGGAGATCCGACAGGACTCGGTGGCGGGCCTCCACCCGGGTCGGGGAGCGGTGGTGACGTGTGGCGTAACCGACATAGGGACGGTCGGGGAGCTCCATCCGGCAGCAGCGCGGAAGTTCGGGCTGGAAGGCAGGGTGGCGGTCGCCGAGATGGGTCTCGGCCCTCTCGTGTCCGCCGGTCCGTCCTGGGTGCTGGAGGATGTCTCCGCCTACCCACCCATGGTGTTCGACCTGGCGTTCGTGCTGGCCGACACGGTCCCGGCGGCGCGCCTGCTGGAGGTCGTCCAGGAGTCCGCAGGGGCGCACCTGGAGAGCCTGGAGTTGTTCGACGAGTTCAGGGGTGGCTCGATCCCCGCTGCCCATAGGAGCCTGGCGGTGCGGCTCACGCTGCGCGCCATGGACCACACCATCTCGGATGAGGAGGCGGCGCCGATCGGGCGGGGCATTGCCGCCGCCGTCGCGGATCGGTTGGGCGGCGTCCTGCGGGGAACCATATGAACGACTTCCTGGGGATCGCCGACCTCGACCGGGGGGCTCTGGAGCGCCTGGTGGAGTCAGCCTCCCGGTTCCGTCACGATCGGAGCTTCAGGTCAGGTGCTCTGGCCGGTTCCCGGATCGGGCTGTTCTTCGAGAAGCCCTCCACTCGAACCAGGGTGTCCAGCGAGGTGGCTGCGGTCGATCTGGGTGCCCACCCGGTGGTCCTGGGTCAGACCGAGGTGGGTATCGGATCGAGGGAAGCCGTCCGTGACGTGGCCCGGGTGCTGGACCGCTACCTGGATCTCGTGGCGATGCGCGTCTTCGACCATCGGATGCTGGTGGAGATGGCCGAACACGCCGATGCTCCGGTGGTGAACCTCCTTTCCGACATCGAACACCCCTGCCAGGCGGTGGCTGATCTCCAGACCATCGCGGAGCACTGCGAGGTTGCCGGATCTGTGGTGGCCTACGTTGGGGACGGCAACAACGTGTGCCACAGCCTGATGCTGGGGGTGGCCAAGCTGGGGGGCCGGGTGCGGGTGGTGAGCCCATCCGGGTTCGAGCCGCTGGAGGAACTGGTGGCCAGGGGCGAGGGGCGGATCACGGTAACGCCGGATGTAGAGGCGGTGGACGGCGCCGACGTGGTCTACACGGATGTGTGGGCGTCGATGGGTCAGGAAGGCGAGGCGTCAGAGCGAGCCCTGGCATTCGCCGGCTACCGGGTGGACGAGGGATTGTTCGCACGGGCCCGGCCTGATGCGATCTTCCTTCATTGCCTGCCCGCCCACCGGGGTGAGGAAGTGACTGACGCCGTGGTCGACCACCCCAGGTCCCGGGTGTTCGACCAGGCTGAGAACCGGCTCCACTCGATGAAGGCCATCCTGCTCGAACTCCTCGGGTAGTGGTCTATCTGTCCGGTCCTGTCGAGCAGGTGGCGCGGCGGCTGCTCGGTCACCGGCTGAGCACCGACTTCGGTGGGAGGACCGCCGTCGTGATCGAGGAGGTGGAGGCCTACGGGGGCGCTGACGATCCGGCCTCCCACGCCTATCGGGGCCGCACCCTTCGCAACGCCTCCATGTTCGGCCCGGCCGGCACGCTCTACGTGTACCGGTCCTACGGGGTTCACTGGTGCGCGAACGTGGTGACCGGTCCCGAGGGGACCGGTGAGGCGGTGCTGATCAGGGGCGGTCGGGTGGTCGAGGGCATGGAACTGGTGCTGGCCCGGCGGGGGCGTCTGGACCGCCTGACCGACGGCCCCGGCAAGCTGACCCAGGCGCTGGGGATCACGGGGGATCACGACGGGACATCGGTGATAGCCGGCCCGGTGCGCCTGGAGGAGGGGCCCGCCCCGGACCCGGCTCTGGTTTTCCGCACCCCAAGGATCGGGATCAGCCGGGAAGCAGAACGACCGTGGCGGTTCGTGGTTGAAGGTGGACGTTGATCCGCCCTGCCGGCCGTCCCCGGCTGCGCGGGCTGATGACAGACAGGCGTGGTCTGTCTGTGAAACAGCCAGGCGTGGTCTGGCGGTCATCGGTGTCCCGTCGCTGCGTTCCGCTTCCTTGACGTACCG
>JAPPGV010000065.1 GCA_028821235.1 bacterium | reverse complement strand
CTCGTCCGCGAGCTCCGGCCCTCCGGAGTCGACGATGGCGCCGTCCATCATGATGTGCACCCGGTCGGGGCGGACGTAGTTGAGGATGCGGCTGTAGTGGGTGATCATCAGGATGGCCACCTCGTCGCCGCGCATCTCCTCCACCGCGGCGGCGACCTCCCGGACCGAGTCGATGTCCAGCCCGGAGTCGATCTCGTCCAGCACAATCACCCGCGGCTCCAGGACCGCCAGCTGGAACACCTCCGAACGCTTCTTCTCCCCTCCCGACAGATCGCCGTTGACAGACCGATTGAGGAACCGTTCCATCCGGAGGCGCCCTGCCTGGACCGCGATCCGCTCCCTCGCCTCCTCCGGACCGGCGCCCAGCGCCACGGCCGCCTCTTCGAGCAACACGGCCAGGTCGAGACCGGGAATCTCCACCGGATACTGGAGGGCCTGGAACAGACCGGCCTGAGCCCGTTCGTGAACGTCGAGGTCCACGATCGAGGCGCCATCCACGGCTATGACCCCCGACACCCCGTAGCCGGGCTTTCCGGCCAGGACGTGGCAGAGGGTGGACTTGCCCGACCCGTTGGGACCCATGATGGCGTGAACCTCACCGAACGGAACGTCCAGATCGACTCCCTTGAGGATGTCGAGCCCGCTGGTGGAGGCACGGAGATCCCTCACGTGGAGGGCCGTCCTGCTCATCGGTCGCCTCCGCCCCCGTCCACACTCACCATGACCCGGCCCTGCTCGAGCCTCACCTCGTAGGTGGCTACCGGCTGGGTGGCGGGTAGGCCCCGGGGTATTCCGGTCCGGACGTCGAACTCCGAGCCGTGGAGCGGGCACTCCACGTCGTAGTCCCATAGCTCACCCTCGGACAGGGAGGCGAACGCGTGGCTGCAGATGTCTCCGATCACGTAGAAGTCGTCCCCGATCCGGAACACGGCCAGGGAGCGACCGGCCAGGTCCACCCGGGACCCGCCCTCGGGGAAGCCATCCGCGGCGCCGGCATCCAACCACGCCATCAGGACGCAGCCCGCTGTTGCGCTCCGGCGAACTTGGCGGCCACCGCCCGGCGCGACGGCGCGGCCAGCTCGGGCACGGAGAGTCCCGACAGTATCTCGTTGAAGAAGCCTCTCACCAGTAGGCGCTCGGCCGGGTTGCGGGGAAGCCCGCGGCTCATCAGGTAGTAGAGCTGTTGCTCGTCCAGCGGGCCCGAGGAGGACCCGTGGCCGCACTGGAGGTCGTCGGTGAGTATCTCCAGGTTCGGAACCGAGTTGACCTTGGCGCCGTCCGAGAGCACCAGGTTGCGGTTGGTCTCGAATGCGGAGGTGCCCACGGCCCCTTTCTCGATCCTCATGAGTCCGGTCCAGACTGCCTCGGCCTTATCGGCAACGGCGCCCTTGAGGAAGATGTCGGACGTGGTCCGGGGACCCCGGTGGGTGACGTAGATGCGGTAGTCGAGGACCTGCGAGCCGTCGCCGAAGTAGATGCCTCCCATCTGGACCGACGATCCGGCCCCGGCCAGGGAGATCCCCAGCCGCTGCCGGGCGTACAGCCCCCCGAGACCCACCTCCCCGATCCGGAGGGTGGAGTCCCGCTCGGCCGCGAACTGGTGATGCGCCACCATGCGGGCCGGATCGGACAGGTTCTGGACGACCGAGACGGACAGGCGGGCGCTTCGATCCGCCAGCGCCTCCACTATGGGACAGACCAGCAGTTCGGCGCCCGGCGCCGAGCGGTACAGCACCACTACCGAGGCTTCCGAGTCGGGCTCCCCCACCACCGTCACGTGCGGGAAGCTGACCGCTCCCTCAGTCACGGCCTGGACATCCACGACCACCGGCGCGGCAAGCGTCCTTCCGGCCGGGATCGTCACCACCGCGCCGGGCGGCGCCATGGCGTGGTTGGCGGCCGCGAACACGTCGACCTCGGGGGATGCCATCGATCCGTAGAGGCCTGCCAGCCGGCCGTCCGGTACGTCAACCGACCGATGAACCTCGATCTCGCCGGCCTCGACATCCACCACGGCTCCGTCCACCATGGTCAGGCCGCCGCTCACCTCTCCCAGCGCCTCGAGGTACTCGTCGCGGTCCAAGCCGCCGGACGGTTCGGTAGCGGGACGGAAGTCGTCGAGGACGAAGTCGATGTCCACGTACTTCCAGTCCTCGTCCTTGGGACCGGGCATGGCAGCCGACGCCAAGGCCTGGCGACCCCGGTCGCGCAGGCCGGCCAGCCAGGCCGGCTCGTCGCCGATGGACACAGTTGTTGTGGGTGGGGACAATGACACAGATCCTTCTTCCGGAATCCGGCGAGCGGATGGTAACGGGTGAACCGATGCTATCCACCATCCACCGTCCAGTGGCAAGGCGGACCGTCAGCGTCACCCACCGATCAGGTGGGCGGCTCGGGCGAACACGTTGTCCAGCATGTCCTCGGTCAGCTTCCCGGTGAAGGTGTTCTGCTGGGAGGGGTGATAGCAGCCGATGATCGACGGGGCTCCCGCGCCCGGGTGCACCTCGACGCCGTGGGAGAAACGCGGCTTGGGAACCGGGATCTCCCATCCCCGGCGCCGGCCGATGCGCAGCGTCTGGTCGAAGGCCATGCCGCCGAGCGCCACCACCACCCGCACGCGCCGGCACAGGTCGAGTTCCTGCTCGATCCAGGGGGCGCAGGCGTCCCGCTCGGCCGCAGTGGGACGGTTCTGGGGCGGTACGCACCTGACGATGGCGGTTATGGCCGCATCGATCAGGCGGAATCCGTCATCCCGGTGGTCCGCGACCGGACGGTTGGCGAAGCCCGCCCGGTGAAGGGTCCGGAACAACCACTCCCCGGATCGGTCCCCGGTGAACATCTGGCCGGTGCGGTTCGAGCCGTGGGCGCCGGGGGCCAGGCCGATAATCAGCAGCCGGGCCTCGGGACGCCCCAGCATCGGGACCGGTCGAGCCCAGTAGTCATGGTCGGCGTAGGCCGCTCGCTTCTTCACCGCCAACTCCTCCCTCCAGGCCACCAGACGAGTGCACCGCCGGCACCCGATCAGCTCGGCCTGGAGCTGATCGAACGCATCAGTCGGGAGGGCAGGCCGGCTCGCCACCTCGTTGTCGGGGGTCGGGATCACGGGGTCTCCGGATCGAGCGCGTCCACGTTGAAGATGCTGGCCGCGTTCCACAGCATCCAACCCAGCGAGCGGGCCTCGGCAGCATCGATCTGCTCGCGCACCTGCTCCGGTGTGTAGTAGAAGTCCTGGAGCCAGGGGCGGATGATGGACTGGCCCTCCAGCCGTTTCAGACCTGCGTCGAGCGCTCCGGCCACCACCTCGCCCGGGTGATCATTGGGCGTGTCGAAGCCGAACCACCCGGTCGAGTAGTGGCTCGGGTAGACCATCGGCGACAGCACGTCGGCGGTGGTGGAGAGGGTGGTGAACTCCTGGCCGATCCCGCCATCCCCTATCACGGTGGTGATGAACCCGAAGATGTCGGCCCCGACCACGCACCCGAGCGGGTGGAGGCGCTCGGCTGCCTGTGCCAGGAAGGTGGTGATCGTCCCGATCCGGATGTCCTCCGAGTCGCCCAGATCGAAGACGGCCGTGTCGGGATAGCCGTCCGGGAACCGGACGTAGTCGAACTGGATCTCGTCGAACCCGGCCGCGCAGACCTCCTCCGCCAGCCGCAAGGCGTATTCCCGAGCTTGCTGATCGGTGGGATCGAGGAAGTACTGGTTGCGTTTGCGGAAGGAGGTGCCGGTGGCGGTGTCGAATACCGCCATTTCGACAATGGCCCGCGCCGCGATGGGGTCCTGGAAGGTCACGAGACGGGCGATCTTGTACAGCCCCCTGACGTCCATCTGGTTGACCACCCGGTCGATGTTGAACAGAACGTCCACCGCACCGATCTCACGGGCCAGGCCCACGTCCGTGTCGAACAGCACCCGGCCGGACTCGTCCTTGACATCGATCACGAGGGCGTTGACCACCGTGTCCTCTGCGATCGAGAGTATCTCCGACCACTGCCCCTCGGAGACGAAAACGGTGTGCCCGACATGCAGGGCGCGGATCAGATAGGGCTCCAGGACGATCTCGTGGACGAGTATCTCCCCGTCCCAGACGAACTCGGTCGCCACCCAACCCGGGCGTTCGACGGTGATGGTGCCGGGTGAAGCCCGCGATATCTCGAAGCTGCCCTGATCGTCGGTCATCACGTTGACACCGCCCAGGGACACCGAGGCGATCGCCAACCCGAATCCCTGGTTGTCCACCACCGCACCCCGCAACACCACGGGCCGCAGGGCCAGTTCGACGGGATCGTCCTGGAACGAGTCGACCTCCACCGCGCCGGGGAAGAAACCTTGGGCCTTAACCGAGGCCGAGGTGGGCTCGCCCTCCCAACGCACCCGGAACACGCCGCTCCCGTCGGTGACCTCCTGGCCGTACTCCGTGTCGGCCAACGCCCCGACGATCGGCTCTCCGGCATCGTCCTTGACCAGGATGGCCACGGTCGGAACCTCCGTCGGCGCGGGTATCGGCGCTTCCCCGACCACCACCGGAGATTGCGCCAGGCAGGCTGTCAGGAAGACCGATCCCAGGACGGGCGCCAGTGACCACACCACGGATCGCGGGAAGGACAGAACAGGCCTTCGGGGCCATTGAATCTGTCTCATGCGGACCGCATAATCAAAGAACACATTGCCAAATCGTTGCCAGGGTGATACGTTGCCTTGTCGTGCCCGTAGAGAGGGGGTAAGTAGGCGTGGTCTTGGCAGCGAGGGAGACACCGCTATCGACCGACGCAGTTGACCTGTACCTTGACGAGGTATCGGCGCACCCCCTCCTGACCGCCCAGGACGAGGTTGACCTCGCACTCCAGATCGAACTGGGCCGCCAGGCTTGCGAGCAACTCGACGCCACGCCCGATCTCGACCCGAACGACGGCCCGAAGCTACGCCGGCTGGTGAGGGAGGGCGAGAGAGCCAAAGCGATCTTCATCCAGTCGAACCTCCGCCTCGTCATCTCGATCGCCAAGCGCTATTCGGGCCGAGGCATGGACCTGATCGACATGATACAAGAGGGCAACCTCGGACTGATACGGGCTGTCGAGAAGTTCGACTGGCGCAAGGGCTTCAAGTTCTCCACCTACGCCACGTGGTGGATTCGCCAGGCCATCACCCGGGGTTTGGGCAACCAGGCTCGCACCATCCGCTTGCCGGTGCACATGGTCGACATCGTCAGAACGGTGAACGAGACGGTCTACACGCTGACCGAGGAGCTCCGGCGCCGGCCGACCCGTGAGGAGATCGCGGCCGCCAGCGGTCTCGACATCGACCGGGTGGCAACCGCCCTGGCCACCCCCACCAGCACCATCTCGATAGATCGTCCGGTCGGGGAGGACGGGGACGCGGTGCTCGGGGACTTCGTCCCGGACAAGACCGCCATCGATCCGTTCGCCTATGCTGCCGCCGCCGTGAGACGAGCCCGGATCGAAGAGGCCCTGGGCATTCTCACCGACGACGAGCGCACGGTGGTGGTCAGCCGTTACGGGTTGGGGGGGACCCAGACGATGACCCTGACCGACATCGGCGCCAGGATGGGCGTGACCCGGGAGCACATCCGCCAGATCGAACGCCGGGCCCTCTCGAAGCTCCGGCACCCCAGCAACGCATACGAACTGAAGACTCTGATAGACCTCTGAGTACCCGGCCCGGTGCGAGGGTGGGCGTCTGCTAGCCGACCGCTCCGGCAGCCGCCATGTTCAGCTCGATGAGCCGGTTCATCTCGACCGCGTACTCCATAGGGAGTTCCTTCACGATCGGCTCGATGAACCCGGCCACCACCATCGAGGTGGCCTCGTCCTCGGTGAGGCCCCGGCTCATCAGGTAGAAGAGTTGCTCCTCCCCGACCTTGGACACCGTTGCCTCGTGACCGATCTCGGTGTCCGACTCCTCGATCTCCATGTAGGGGTAGGTGTCGGATCGGCTGGCGTCATCGAGGATCAGGGCATCGCAGCGGACGAAGGACTTGGCACTCTCGGCGCCGGGTTCCACCCTCACCAGACCCCGGTATCCGGCCCTGCCCCCCTCACGGGCGATGGACTTGGACAGGATGGTGGAGGTGGTGTTCGGAGCGACATGGACCATCTTGGCGCCCGTATCCTGGTGCTGGTCCTCACCCGCGAACGCGATCGACAGCACCTCGCCATGGGCGCCGGGCTCCATCAGCCACACCGCCGGGTACTTCATCGTCAGCTTTGACCCGATATTGCCGTCGACCCACTCCATGGTGGCGTCGGCATAGGCGGCCGCCCGCTTGGTCACCAGGTTGTAGACGTTGTTCGACCAGTTCTGGATGGTGGTGTAGCGGCAGCGCCCGCCCCGCTTGACGACGATCTCGACCACCGCCGAGTGGAGGGAGTCGGTGGTGTAGACAGGCGCCGAGCACCCCTCTACGTAGTGGCAGAAGGCGCCCTCGTCCACGATGATCAGGGTCCGCTCGAACTGGCCCATATTCTCCGAGTTGATCCTGAAGTAGGCCTGGAGGGGCTGGTCCACGTGGACGCCCGGAGGCACGTAGATGAACGAGCCTCCCGACCAGACCGCCGAGTTGAGGGCGGCGAACTTGTTGTCGTTGGGCGGGATCACCGTCCCGAAGTACTCCTTGACGATGTCGGGATGGTCCCGCACCGCGGAGTCCATGTCCATGAACAGGACCCCCATCGACTCCAGGTCCTCCCGGTTGCGGTGGTAGACGACCTCCGACTCGTACTGGGCGGTCACCCCGGCCAGGAACTTGCGCTCCGCCTCGGGAATGCCCAGCTTCTCGTAGGTGTCCTTGATGGACTCGGGCACCATGTCCCAGTCCTTGGCCTGTTCCTCGGCCGGCTTGACGTAGTAGTAGATGTCGTCGAAGTCGATCTC
>JAPPGV010000064.1 GCA_028821235.1 bacterium | reverse complement strand
AGAGGTTGTGGAACGGCAATGGGAACTGGTCTTCTAACACCCCCGACCCGCCGGGAGCAACGCGCTAGCCGCTGCTACCGGTTTCGTCGCCGACCGGATCGAAAAGACCGTGCGCCTCCTGGCACTGGCCGACGACATCGCCTCCCACCCATACTTGGGTGGGAGCCTGGCGCTGACCGGGGGCACCGCTTTGAACATGTTCGTCCTCCCGGCGCCTCGCCTGTCGTTCGATCTGGACTACCACTACATCGGAGCCGAAGACCTAGCCACGATGAAAGCGGAGCGACCCGCCGTCGAGGACGCCCTAGCGCGCCTGCTCCCGGCCCACGGGCTGGAGGTGAAGAGGCGACCCAACCCCGAACGCGACCACGCCGGCGGCAAATGGGACCTCCGATACCGCAACGCCTTCGGCCGCAGCGAAAGCCTCTCAGTCGACGTCGGGTATGTACGGCGGGTACCGCTGTGGCCGACCACACGTCACGACTCACACCGGCTGGGCCGCTGGCAAGCCACCGATGTGCCCATCTTCGATATCCACGAAATCGCCGCCGGCAAACTATCAGCGCTCGCTACACGACCGCGGATACGCCCGAGACCTGTTCGACGCCGCGCTGATCCCAAACCTCCCTGGGCTGCTCCCGGCCAAGCTCCGTGTGGCGTTCGTCGTCTACGGCGGCGGAGCCCGCCCCGACTGGCGCACGGTCTGCGCCAACCCACGCAAGGTCCAAGCCCCTTCCCTGGGTCGCCAACTCCGCCCCGCGCTGAACTCGGCTGACGCACAACGCACCCGACCAGCGGCCGCGGACGCCTACCTCGCCGAGCTCGAGGCCAAAGCCGCCACCGCCCGCCGGATCGTGCTCCCCTTCACCCCCACAGAGGAAACCTTCTTAGACGCACTGTTGGACTGGGGCCGGGTCGAACCCCACCTGCTCACCGCAGACGAACATCTCCAACACCGCATCGCCACAGAGCCATGGCTCCAATGGAAGTCCCACAACACGCGCCGGCGCCTCGCCGCCCAACCGGTCGGTGTCCACGTCCGCCGCTACCAGGCTGATAACTGGGGTTGGGAAGTGGCCACCACCAGCCCCCCACGTGTGCTGTCCGGCCGCCACCCCACACTCGAAGAAGCCGAAGCCGCCCGCGACTTCCTAGTGCGACTGGTGAACGTCCACCCACAACTACACATCGTGGGACCGGACCCCCAACCGAGAGACCACATGCCGACGGTCAGGGTCTATTCGCCAGCACGCAACGAACCCTGCTACCTGCTATGCCTCAACGCCGACGGCACCCCCGACGCCACATCCCCACCGTACCCCACCCCCCAAGCGGCCTACCACACCCTCCAACAGCTCGGCCTGCTCAGCGCCGCCACCACCGACCGGGACATCGGCCACCGAGCCACCACCCAAACCACCTCCAACACCTGCCGATGCTCCCCGAACGGGTGGCGATGCGAACACATCCAAGTCGAGCTGCCCGAAGCCGAACCCCCCGACCGCGGACACGGGCTCAGCCTATAAAACGAACAGAAAAGGCAACCCCCGACCGCGGGGAACCACCCAGACAAGCATCCAAACCACCACACCCGAAAGCGCTCACAAGACAATAAGCCGTCCCCGTCGGATAGGTCTGACGAGCCGGCGAGGCAGTTACCCACCTCCCGCTTAGATGGAGGGACTCCTAGACGAGGTCCTTCAGGTAGGGCATGAGCGTGTCATGGAATCGGTACATAGCGTCGGCCAGCACCTCATAGCCGGCTTCCCGTTCGTCGGCGGGTGAACGCCAGCCACAAGCCCCCTCCGGGAACCAGTAGATGCGGCTGGACTGTAGGTTCGGCTTGTTCTCCCACACCAGTTCGGTATCGAGAGCATCCTCAATCGCGTCCCGATGACTAGCGATCGAGTCGTACAGCTCGTCATTCTGCTCTTGGTTGCCCGACTCGATACGCAACTGGACCCGGCAAGAGTTCGTCAGGACCCAGAACTGAAAGGAGAAGGGCCCTTTGCTGGCAATGGTCACATACGAAGATACAACCCTGGTGGCCTTGAACAAGGTACCTTTGCTGCTCATTGCTGTCTGCAGCCCCGCCCAGAACTTCTCTTGCATATCGCGACGATGACGGTCACCGGGCCCGATTGGCGGCGGTCCCCCGGATCTCCACTCATTCGGGCCAGCGACGAGGCGGAATCGGAAACCGGGGGCCGACTCGCCTATGCGGCCCGCTTCGATGGCGACCAGGAACAGGCGGATCCCATCGGAACCGTACGCCTCCGAATAGCGATTCCATTCGTCCGCCACCGCGACGAACTCATCACGGTGCGACTCGGCCACCACGATCACCGCCCGACACTCCAGGCCGACCGCGTACGCGAGGGCCCGAGTGAGATGATCGTGATCGGCCTCGCCGTACTGGTTCTCCACCGCCCAGTTCCTGCCGGAGGAGTCCTTTGCCAGGATGTCGAGTCGGCGCCCCCCGGGCACGTCGACCTCGGTACGGTCCAACCCCAGTTCGCCGATCTCGAGGTGCTCGGACAGAACTTCCAGATTCTCGGCGAGCCAGGGTGTGAAATCCCTAGCCTCGCCCGGCCACACCTCGCGGATGTCGAT
>JAPPGV010000063.1 GCA_028821235.1 bacterium | reverse complement strand
CCCCAGCAGGTGAGGGTGCCGTCGGCCTCTATCACGCAGGTGTGGTAGGAGCCGCTGGCCAGCAGGGTGGTCCTTTGCCCGACCGCGTCCGAGACCGAGGACGGACCCGGCACCGTCGCCTGGGCGCTGTTGTGCAACCTCTGACCGTCGGCGGTGCACACCGCGCCGGGCTGGTCACAGGCCGCTCCGGCGGGCAGCGCGACGGTGACGTCGCCGGCCCCGTCGGGCTGCACAGTGATCGCCCAGATCTGTGTCGAGCCGTCCGTCACCGCGGACACACCGGTCACCGTCCCGCCGACCGTCTCCAGCGCGTGGTCCTTCAGTGCGGCCGCGGTGACGGGCAGCTGCCGGTCGAAGTACAGCCTCAACGTGAACGGCTCCGTGCCGTCGTGGCGGTCGGGCATTTGCCTGAAGTATGCGACCGGCGGCGCGGTCGCCCGCTCGCCCAGCGTTGCGGAGCCGGCGGTGATGCTGGCGTCCACCTCCTCGCCGACCGCCCAGAGGTCGGCGTCGGTCGCCCACCAGTAGCGGCCCGATCCGGCGGTGTCGGGGACCAGGCTCTCGCCGGCTGCGAACTCGGCATCGCCGAGGGTGAGCGTGAAGTCCGTGTCGGTGGCGCGGTCCATAGCCAGGAAGAGGCCTCCCGCCATCTGCACGATCAACATCACCCGCATCGAGGTGCCGCCCAGCGTGAGCCCTCGCTCCGACAGGTCGCCCACCCCCGCCCATCGCGAGTAGCCCGATCCCGGCGGCTGCGAGGCGTCGACCCCCACCGTGAGCGTCGCCGACCACACCACGGACGCCGCGTCCGCGTAGGCCGGTCCGCTGTTCTCGGGGGGCTGGCCGGACAGATCCGTCAACTTCAGGTCGGTCACCTTGATGGGCTCCGGCGCCGTCTCGGCCGCAGTACCGGTGACCACCGGGCTCCACTCGCCGTTGGGACCGCTGAAACGGGCCCGCACCTGGACCTTGTAGGACTCGCCAGGCCAGAGCCCTGAGATCGTCAACTCGTTGTCGACGGGGAACGCGTTCCAGTCGGTGTTCTTGTACGACTTGAAGTTCGTCCCGACACGGGCCCACTTCACCCGGTAGTCGACTGCGCCGTTCGGGTGGGGATCCCAGCTGACGTGGAGCTCTCCGGGCGCGTCGCCCGCCTGCACGCTCAACCCGGTCACGGCCGCAGGCCGAGCCGCCTGAGCCACCTCCGCAGGCGCGAGCGAATCCGCTGGACGGGTAGCCGCCGTCGTCGGCGCCAGCGCCGCGACGATGATTCCTGCGGCCACGCCCAGGACCGCCAACCACCGGCTCCGCTTCGGCCGCGCCGGACCTCGATGCGATGCAGGGCTAGGCCGATCAGGCAATCTCAAGACTCCTCAATGCGGGCAGGGCTCCGTCTACTGCTGACCTACATTGTAGTTGAGACAACTATATCTCACCAGCTTGGCCGGCCTTCCTGAGCTAGCAGCCTCCGTTGGCCCAGGGGTTGCGGCCCGCGGTGGGGATCCCCTTGGTCTTGGCCTCGTTGGTGGCGGCGGAGTTGCTGCAGTACCCGCCGAAGAGTTTGCTGAAGTAGTTCAGGGGGACGACCCGGAAGCTGGCGTTGGTCGAGTCGGTTGCCTGGAACCTTCGGAGGTGCTTCCACACCAGGGCCGCGTTGCCGTCGTAGTCGGCCGAGTAGACGTCGCCGGCGTCTCCGCCGTAGGTGTCGGTGAACCAGTCGGGGATGCTGCCGCTCAACACGCTGCGGATGAACGCCTCGTCATCGGCGTTCGGCTCGTCATGGTCAATGCGAGCGCACGAGCGCCAGTACAGCAAGTACTGGCTCAGGAATCCGGACAGTTCGAACAGGGAGGGCAGGTCGCCGTTCCGGGCGGCCTCGTCGGCGTCCTTCATCACCACGGCGGTGATCAGGTCGGCCATCAGCTCGTGGGCGTAGCAGTCGGCGTCGAACGGGGAGTTCGGGTACTCCTCGTTGATGTACAGGTAGAGCATGCCGATCGGTGCGACGTCGTCGATGTAGGCCGCTATGTCGGTCGTCTGGGTGTACACGTGGGCCAGCTCGTGCACGACCGTAGAAACGTGCGTGGCGGTGGCTCGTCTCGGTGCCTGGTTGAGGGTTACGCCACCGAACGTCGCGACGGGCAGGTTGCGGTTGGCTGGGGTCGGCGAGTTGTGCACGGTGATGCTGACGCGCCCCGCGAAGCTCCCTCCCCCGCCTTCCAGCTCGATGTTCACGCCCGGCCGTGAGTCCAGGAAGTCCCACGCGGTGCCCAGCCACTGCCAATCGGCCGCGAGCGGTTCGATGATGTTCTCCTCCGCCCAGACGTTGTACTCGGCTTCGTTGGTGAGCTGGGTGTAGGCGATGCTGCGGGCGGGGCCGTCGCCGCCGAGGTTGTAAGGGATGATCCGGATATCCCACACCGTGCCGTCGCCGTCGTTGTCCCTTCCGCTGTCGACGTCGACCTCCATCTCCCTGGCGGTGCCCGAGGGCTGGTTCACGGTCATCTGCCGGTTGACGGGATCCCAGTCCTCGCCCTCGCGCTTCCACTGGATCTTGTATCCAGTCGGCGCGTTCGCGCCCCCCACGACGCCCCAGCGGACTCTGGGCTTGCCCTCGTTCATCCGGGCCCAGTCGCTTATCCACGTTGCCGGCGGTGCCGGACGGGCCGACACGGTGACGGTGTCGGACCAGACGGTCGCGCTGGCCGACGTGTCGTTGGTGCCCACCTGCACGTCGTAGGAGGCGTTGGCGGTCAGCGAGGAGATAGTGTGCGGCGAGGTGACATCGGCTACCTCGGTCCAGGTCTGGGTGCCGTTCAACCGGTACTGGATGTCGTAGCTGTCGATCTCGCTGCTGGGTGCGGCGGGCGGCGACCACGCCACCTCCAGGCTGCCGCTACCGCCCGTCACCACCACGTCGCGCGGCTTGAAGCTCTTGTTCGGCGTCGCGGTGACGGTGCCGTAGGCGGTGCCGGCGCCGGCCCCGTTCGACGCGCCCACCCGCACCTCGTACGCCGTGCCGTTGGTGAGACCGGTGATCGCCGCCGACGTCCCGGTGACGGTCACGCCGGTGTCGGAGAAGGCGTCGGTGCTGCCGCTCTGCTTGAACTCGACGGTGTAGGTCAGGGTGGCCGAGCCGTACCCGCCGGTGTTCTGGGGCGCGCTCCAGGTGATGTCCAGCGACTCGTGGCCCGGGCGGGCGGCCACGTGTCTTGGGGCGCCTGGCAGCGTTCCCACCGGAGTTCCTGTGGAAGTGGCTGCGGTGCTGCTGCCCAGCGCGTTCTTGGCGAAGACCCGCACGTCGTAGGACGTGCCGTTGAACAGGCGGCTGATCGTTGTCTCCGTGTTGGTGCTGTTGCCGGCCGACTCGCCGAAGACACGCCACTCTTCGCTGCCGGTGCGGTACTCGACCACGTAACTCAGCGAGTCGTACCCGCCGTCGGTCGGGGCGTCCCACGTGAGCTTGAGTTGCTTGTTCTTAGCCTCGACCATCAGGTTGCCCGGCGTCCCCGGCAGTGTCCCCTCCGGTGTGGCGGAGACCCTCGTGTAGGGACCGTGGCCGGCATCGTTGCTGGCCCTGACCCGCACGTCGTACTCCTGGCCGTTGTCGAGGCCGGTGATCTCGGCGGTGGTCCCGGTGATGGTCACCCCGGCGCTG
Source organism: bacterium (assembly GCA_028821235.1). NCBI lineage: Bacteria > bacterium. Next base: position 50,512 of record JAPPGV010000063.1, on the reverse strand, counting down.
GACCAGGATCCGCTGTGGTACCGCTTGCGGTGCTGGACCCGGTAGGTCAGCGTCGAGTACCCGCCGTTGTCGGCGGGCGCGTCCCACGACACGTCGAGTTTGGTGTCGCCCGCGGTCACGGCAAGGTTGCGGACCGCGCTGGGCTCGGTGCCGGACGGCGTGCCCTCCTTCGGGGTGGTGTAGCCGCTGGCTCCGGCCGGGTTCTCCGCCAGGACCTGCACGTCGTAGGCCACCCCGTTGTCGAGGCCGGTGATCGTCGTCGAGGTGCCGGTCACGTTCTGGGGGCCGTCTGTCCAGGGATCGGCGGCGTCGGCGTCGGCACGGCGGTACTGCACGTCGTAGGTCAGGAACGAGTCGGCGTACCCGCCGGTGTTCGACGGAACCGCCCACGAGACCAGCAGCTCACCACCCTGGCCCGCCTGCACCGAGAGGCTGCCGGGCGCGCCGGGCGCGGTCCCCACCGGCGTGCCGCTGTCCGAGGCGAAGCCGCTGGTATCGGCCGGGTTGGTGGCCGCGACCTGCACGTCATACTGGATCCCGTTGTCCAGACCGGTGATCGTGGCCATTGTCCCCGAGATGCTGACCCCGGCAGCGAGCCAACTCCCGGCTGTGTCCGACTCCCGGTATTCGACCACATACGACAGGAACGAGACGTCATAGCCACCGGTGCCTGTCGGCGCGTCCCACGAGACCTCGAGCTGGTTTGCCTGGTTTGCGGGCGCGCTGACGGACACGTTGGTCGGCGGGTCCGGGGCACGCCCTTCCGGGGTGCCGGTGGCCGTTGCGTAGGGGCTGGGGAGGTTCGTCGGGTTGTTGGTCGCAACCCGCACCTGGTACTGGTAGCCGTTGTCCAGCGACGGGATTGTCACCGTTGTGCCTGTCTCGGCGGAAGCGAACGTAGTGAAGGACCCGGTGCTGCCCTTGCGGTACTCGACGACATATGACAGGAACGAGACGTCATAGCCGCCGGTGTCTGTCGGCGCGTCCCACGACACCGTGAGCAGACCGTCGCCTTCTGTGACCCCGCTGATCGTCGGAGCCCCAGGCCGGTCTCCCACCGGCGTGCCCTCCACCGGAGGATCGGTGAAACCGCTGGTGCCGGCCGGGCTCGCCGTCTCCACCTGCACCTGGTAATCCACCCCGTTGTCCAGCCCGGTGATCGTCGCCGTCCGCCCCGACACGGTCACCCCATCATCGGACCATGTTCCGCTGCTTCCTTCCCGGATCTCGACGGTGTACGTCAAGAACGAAGCGGCGTAGCCGCCGGTGCCGGTCGGAGCGCTCCACGACACCGACAGCCGGTTCTTGCCGGCCGTGACCGACACCCCGGTCGGCTTGCCGGGAGCGTCACCCTCGGGCGTCGCCGACTTCGCGGCGCTGTAGGGGCTGAGGAGGTTCGCCGGGTTCCTGGTGGCGACTTGCACCTGGTATTCGAAGCCGTTGTCCAAACCGGTGATCGTCGTCGACGTGCCCGTCGCTGCCGAGGCGAACGTGGTCCACCCTCCTGTGGTACCCCGGCGGTACTGGACCGAATAGGTCAGCTGCGAGACGTCGTAGCCGCCGGTCGCCGACGGCGCGGTCCACGACACCTCCAACTCACCGGATTGGCCGGCGGTCACCGACACGCTGGTCGGCACGCCGGACACGTTGCCCACCGGCGTGCCCTCCACCGGGTTGGTGTAGCCGCTGGGACCGATCGGGTTGTTCGCCTGGACCTGCACGTCGTAGGCCACGCCGTTGCTCAGGCTGGCGATGGTGGCGGAGGTGCCTGTCACTCCCTGGGGGCCGTTCAGCCAGGGATCGGCGGTGTCGGCGTCGGCTCGCCGGTACTGCACGTCATAGGTCAGGAACGAGTCGGCGTACCCGCCGGTGGACGGCTTGTTCCAGACGACCCCCAACTCGCCGTTGCCCGCTGTCACCCGGACGCTGCCGGGCTTGCCGGGTGCGGTGCCCTCCGGGGTGCGCGAACGCGGGGAGCTGTAGTCGCCGGCGCCGGCCGGGTTGGAGGCCGCGACCTGGACGTCGTAGGAGACTCCGTTCTCCAAGCCGGTGATGGTCGACGACCGCGACGACAGCGACGCCGCGAAGACCGTCCAATCGCCGGTGCTTGCCGTCTTGCGGTACTCGACCGAGTAGCGCAGGAACGAGTCGGCGTACCCGCCGGTGTTCGACGGAGCGCTCCACTCCACCGTCAGCCGCCCGTTGCCGGCCGTCACCGTGTCGATCGTCGGCGCGCCGGGGGCGGTCCCCTTCGGGGTGGCCGTTCTCGTGACGTAGCTGCTGGAGCCGGCCGGGGTCTTGGCCGCTACCTGCACCTGGTACTCGACGCCGTTGTCGAGGCCGGTGATGGTCACCGACGTCTGCGTGCCGTCGAAAGTGAACGGGGTGAAGCTCCCGCTGCGGCCTCTGCGGTACTGCACCGAATAGGTCACGAACGAGATGTCGTACCCGCCGAGGTTGTCCGGCGCCTGCCACGACAGCGAGAGTTCGCCGTTGCCGGCGGGCTCCGTCACGTACTGGGGCAGGCTCGGCCGGCTCCCGACAGGCGTTCCCGTACCCTCGGTATAGGTGCTGGTCAGGTTCTCGTACTTGGACGCAACCCGCACGTCGTAGGCGACGCCGTTGTCCAGGTTGGTGATCGTCACCGACCTGCCCGTCTCATCGGACGCGAACGTCGTCCAGCCGCCGCCCGACTCCCGGTACCCGATCTCGTAGGTCACCGAGGCAAAGTCACGCAGGTCAGAGGATGCCGGCCACGACACCGCCAACTGTTCGCTGCCGGGTCGGATCGAAAGGCTGGACGGTCGCTCCGGAGGGTCGGTGGCCGTCGGCTCACCCTCGACCACGGCGGACCATGGTCCGGTCCCGCCACCGTTGCGGGCGGCCACCTGGATCTGGTAGATCACGCCGTTCACCAGGTTCGTGATCTCGGCCCGGTGGCCGAGGCCCGTGTCGGACAGTGTCTGGTCCACGTTCAAGGTGGACCAGCCGTCCGTCGCCCCGGCCCGCCGCTGCACCACGTACGAGAGGTTCGAGTCGCCGCCGTCGCTGTGGGGCGCATCCCAGCCGACCTCGAGAGTGGTGTGGCCCTCCACGGCCACCACCAAGTTCCGGGGCACGCCCGGGGCTTCTACCGTCCGTTGCTGGCTGGTGATCTGGGTGCCGCCGCCACCACCACCGGAGCCGCCGCCACCGCCACCGGAGCCACCGCCGCCTCCTCCGCCGCCCAACCCTCCGCCGACGGCCGGGGCGGCTTCTTCTACGTGGCCGGGGTCTTCTTCGGGGGATTCCAGGGCGCGGGCGAGGAACAACGCCATTTGGGCGCGTGTCACGCTGTCGCCGGGGCAGTAGTTGGCGCCGTCGCCGCAACCCGCTGTGATGCCGGATGCGGCCAGCTTGGCGACATCGGCTGCGTACCAGGCGTCCGGCCTCACATCGCCGAAACCGGGGTCGGGTCCCGCTGCGAGATCGAACGCGCGCGACAGGAACACGGCCATCTGGGCGCGGGTCACAGTGCCGTCGGGGCAGTAGTTGGTGTCGTCGTAGCCTCTGGTGACTTCGAGTTCGGCGAAGCGCTCGATGAACGCACCAAAAGGATGCGTCCCGTCCACATCGGCGAAGCGCGTCGAGATGACGCCGGGGGGGTCCTGCCCGTCCAGAACGCGCACCGTCCACACCGCCATGGTCGCCCGATCCAGCGAATCCGCGGGGCAGAATCCCTCGGCGCACTCGGTGCCCGCGAACACCCCATCGGCGGCCAGCGCGGTCACTGCCTCCGCGTAGAAGGCGCCGGGAGCAACGTCCCCGTACGGCGTGCCCTGCTGGGCCACGGCCACCGGATCCGCGGGCACCAGCACCGAAGCCAGCATGACGACAGCCGCCAATCCCCGGACCACCGGACGCCGAACGCGACTCCCCAGCAGATCCATCAGTTGGTGTCTCCCAGAGGGCTCCTGTCGAACACAACGGGCGAGATGGTAACAAATTGTAGTTGCAACTACAGTTTTATCCCTTGACTGCCCGCAGTGACCGGGTCATCGGGTCAGAAGAGACGCAACTCCGCTACGCAGCCTCTAGGTGCCTCCGTCTCCGAAGCAGTGAGGCCCGGCCGCAATCGTCGTTCAACCGCGTCCCAGCGCCGCCGATTGAGAATGGTCCGGTCCGACCTCCACCGGGAGTTCACGGTGGGTCCTTCAGGAGGATGAACAAGCGGATCCCCCAGATCAGGAAGCTGGACCTAGGCGAAGGTGGGGTGGGGACTGCTTGGTCTACGCGGCCCCGGAGGACTCGGCGGGGATAGCGGCGCTCATAAGAGTCCAGAGCAGCGATTCCCACTCGACTGTGGTGGGTACGTGGCGGTCGTCGAGGCCTGCTGACAGCAGCAGGTGGGCGCCAATACCGATTGACTGGCACAGCAGAGTGACGGCGGCGGTGCTGATTTCGGGGTCAAACAGCCCGTCGTCCTTGGCCTGCTCTACGTATCGGCTCAGCTGTTCGGCCTCTTTGTTGAGGTATGCGACAAGGGAGGTGCGGATCGCTTCGTTGTTACGGGCACTACCGAACACTTGGACCACAACTTCCTTGTTCGGATCGAAGTGCAGGAGATTCGTCCCCAGCATCGCCAACATGGTGGCCGGTGACCCCTCGGCATCGCCGAGGTGCTCGAGTTCCTCATCGGGGAGGATCTGTTCGAACATGTACTCGAGGGCGGCGACGATCACGTCGGTCTTGTTGGGCCACCGCGCGTAGACGGCGCCTGACGTTACGCCCACCCGGCGGGCAATGTCGCTGACGCGGGCCGCCTCATAGCCGCGTGCGATGAACTCCTCAGATGCGGCTTGCAACAGCAGCTTGGTTAACCGATCTGCCTTGCTTTTTCGACTCTGCACGCGGGGCCGGCCAGGTGCCTGGTCTCCCGTCGTGGACATGGCTGCATGTTACCGAGGTCGAACTCGTATACCAAGGAGGCCGGATTAGTTACGATAGATAGTAGTGTCAACTTATTATTTGAGTATTGCTTTCAGGCAGAGGTCGTGCCGGGTCTTGCGTCCCAGGGTCATAGGGCAATGGCTGAATGTAGGGGCATCTGGCAGCTGTCTAGTTATAGACCGGAAGGCCGGCAACGTAGCGGTTGGGTTGGTGGTCAGAGGTCGTCAAGAGTCAATCCGCCGTCCTAACAACGTGTCCAACAAGCGCCTGGAAGCTTCTCCTTTGTGGCGCGTGGCGCGTACGGTCGGGAGCGTTGGTTCAGTCGCCTGCCGTAGTGAGGCTCTGGGAGGCTTGGCGTGCTCGGTAGGCTTCTCTGGCCTCGCGGCTGGCGTGGTGGCCCGAGCGTTCGTGCAGGCTGGCCGCCTGATCTGCCGAGACTGCGGGATGCAGGTGGACGACAACGCTGTCCATGTTGGGCACCGCATGGAGCACGGCGTGTTCGACCTCTTCGGCGATTCCGTGGCCATGGAGCACCGTCCGCGCCGAGTCGATCTGGATGGCGACTTCCCCCGACATCCGATGGCCCGACCACCTGGCGCGCACCGTGTCTACTGCCACCACACCGGGCGTTTCTTTGACTATGGCGGTAAGGCGGTCAATCAGCCCCTCATCGACGCCGTCCATCAGCCGCCTCACCACGGTACGCATCGACGCTACGAGGATTCCGAGAATCATGATCGAGATCAGGAATCCCACGATCGGGTCAGCCTGGGGATAGCCGAGCCAGACTCCGACCATGCCGACCGCAACCGCGATCGATGTCAGTCCATCCGCCCGTGCGTGCTGGCCCTCAGCAATCAGCGCCGCAGACCCAATCCTTCGACCACCGCGGATCCGATAGACGGCCACGATCTCGTTCCCGAGGAACCCGACGATCCCTGCCGCGAACACCCACCACAGATTGGTCACCACCCGGGGGTTGACCAACGCGTCTACGGACTCCCAGACGATGATCACCACGCTTACCAGGATGATCAGCCCGATGAACAGCCCGACCAGGTCCTCGGCTCGCCGGTAACCGTACGGATATCGCTTGGTGGCCCGCCAGCGGCCCATGCGAAACGCCACGATCAACGGGATGGTCGTCGCCGCGTGGCCAAGGTTGTGGATGGTGTCGGCCAGCAACGCGATCGAACCCGACAGAGCGACGATCACCAGCTGGGCCACCGCGGTCGCCATCATGCCGGCCAGCCCAATCCATGCGGTCCGTATCCCCACTTCGCTCGACTCGTAGGAGGACTCGATCACCTCACTGTGATCGTGAGAGTGAGGCACCACAAGGTGCTTCAACTTGGCCAGTACTCCGTGACCGTGGTCGTGGTCGTCGTGGCCATGGTCATGGTGGTCGTGGTCGTGGTCGTGGTCGTGGTCGTGGTCGCCTAGAGATGGCGCGTGATCGTGACCATGGTCATGACCCTGCTCACCGTGATCGTGATCGTGATCGTGATCGTGCGATGAGCGTTCAGTTGGCTCGTGCACCAGGAATCCTTACGTTGCCCTTTTCGCAATTGAAACTGCTATCGGTCTATCTTGCAAATGTTGGCAATGATGGAGCCCGGGCACGATCCGGGGGCCTAACGCGCCAAGAAGGACCGCTAGGTAGTCCTTCACCTCGGCGTGGGCCCGCAGGGGTCGCAGAAACCCGTGACTGTGGGCCGATGCTGGTGGATGAGATCGGTCAGCCACCCGGTATGGAACGAGCTGACGGCAAGCGGCTCCTCTCGGAGCAGACCCCTGACACGCGAATAGCCGGGGAAGGCGTCAAGGCGTTCCGTCTTACCTCAGCCAGTCCTTGAGGCGGTAGTAGGCACCGGCGAACGGTAGGTACCAGGTCGGTCCGAAGTGACCGGGGATGGCACGGAAGGGTACGTCGGCCCAGGGGTTCTGCGCAGGTTTCCCGAGAATCGTGTTGGCCATCTGATGGCCCATATAGGTGGCCATCTGCACGCCATGACCCGCGTAGGCGACCGAGTAGAGCAGGCCGTCGCGCTCACCTGCATGCGGCATCCGATCCAGCGCGAACCCGACCAGCCCACCCCAGGCGTAGTCGACTCTCACGCCGGCCAGTTGCGGATAGACCTTCGCCATGCCCCTCTCCAGGATCTCGGCGCTCTTCTGATCCGAGTCGGGGCTGGAGAGAGCGAAGCGTGCCCGACCGCCGAAGAGCAGGCGGTTGTCGGGGGTGATACGGAAGTAATAGAGGAGGCTGAGGCTGGTGGAGGCCATGCGCCGGTTCGGGAGTAGTTCCGCGCAAACGGACTCGCCGAGCGGTTCGGTGACGATGATGAAGCTGCCAACCGGCGCTACCCGCCGCCCCAGCCACGGTACGAGCCTCCCCGTGTAGGCGTTGGTTGCGACCAGCACCTTGCCGGCTGTGATCCGGCCCCTAGGGGTGTCGACGGCGAATCCGGATGCCCCGGTCCTCCGGATCCCGGTCGCCTCGTTCTGTTCGTGAACCTCGGCCCCGGCCCGTTCGGCCGCCCCGGCCAGCCCGTTGGCCAATCGCCCGACGTGGAGTCCGGCGCCAAGCGGATCGACGATCCCGCCGTGGTACAGATCCGAGCCGATCTCTTCGCGCATGCCCTCCTTGGGAACCAGAACGGTCTTCTGCCCCACGACCTCGCGCAACGCCTCCTGGGTCTGCTTGAAGCCTTCGAAGTGGCTGGGTTTGGCTGCGAGGGTCATCCTCCCGGACCTTTGCCAGGAACAGTCGATGCTCTCCGACTCGATCACCGACTCCACGTAGTCGATTGCGTGGTTGTACGCCACGTACATCCGGCGAGCCGCGTCCTCGCCGTAGCGCTTCACCGCCAGGCCGAACGAGATGGTCATGCCGGTCGTGCACATCCCGCCGTTCCGGCCGGAGGCGCCGGATCCGACCACCCCCTTCTCGACTACCGCCACATGGGCGCCGCCCTGAGCCAGGTTGAGCGCCGCGGTGAGGCCGGTGAAGCCTCCTCCCACGACCGCGACATCGACCCGCCGGCTCGGCTCCGTTGTGTCCCGGACCGCGGGCCGCGGCGCGGTGTCCATCCAGTACGGAACGTTGGCGGCTGTCGAGGCGATCCTGCTCGCCCGCCTCCGGGCTTGGTTCAAAGCCCCAATACCGTCAGGACCCCGCTCAGGTCGCCCACCTCGTGGTAGGTCCAGTTCTCACGCCCTGACGATACGTTGCGCGTGAAGTCCGGATCGATGGACGGGTCGCGATTCACCCACACCTTGTTGTCGATGTGGAGCTCTTCGGCTGGTTGCATGTCGTAGCGGATGCTCGACGAGACATGCATGACATCGCCGGGACCGCAGTCGAGGGCATCGAACATGTACTCGAATGCCGCATGCCGGGGCTTGTAGGCGTGAGCCGCGGTCGACGTGAGGAGTCTGTGGAACGGGGCTCCGAGCTTCTCTACGTTCTGTGCCAGCTGGGCCGGATCCGCGTTGGACAGGATGACCAGCGGGTACGCCTCCGCCAGCTTGGCCAGAGTGGCCGGGACCTCGGGGTAGGGACCCCACGTGGGGACGGCGGCCACCAACGCATCGGCGTACGACGGGCGGTATTCGAGCCCGTGCTTGGCCATGGCTCGCGCCAGACTATCCCGGATCACGTTCGGGTAGGGCTTCCATGGCCCCAATGTCTCGTCCACCCTGATGGACGAGAAGTCCTTGATGAACCGGGACTCGTTCTCCGGAGTGAGGAGGTCCGCCAGGAGGATCCTGGTCGTTTTGGTGATCTCGAAGTTGATCAGAGTCCCGTAGCAGTCGAAGGTGATATAGCGGGGTTCTGGGTGACGATCAGCCATAAGGGCTCGGTACCTGCCTTCCTTCTGTCGAGCGCGGCGAGGGTCGACACTTGTGGTCACCCGGCCACTGAGATATCGGTTGCCACAACGTAGTGGACGGGGGGTGGCCCCGCAACCTGGTGACATGGTTGCCGCAGTGCGTCGGCCCGGGGGGTCTCGCACCACCCTCGTAGACTGCTCGAGGTAGACCCTCTCTCCTGGTCGGACACGTGACCTTCCTTGCCAAAACTCCAGGCTGTCGATGAACCGGCATGATCGGTCCATTCTCCGTCTGGCGGTGCCTGCCCTCGGCGCGATGCTGGCCGATCCGCTGGTCAGCCTGGTTGATACCGCTTTCGTCGGACGTCTCGGAGCAACATCGCTCGCCGCACTGGGAATCGCCATTGCCATCCTCTCCGTGGGTTTCTGGGTCTTCATCTTCTTCGCCTACGGGATCACTCCTCTCGTCTCACGTGCGATAGGGGAAGGAGACAGTCCAAGGGCTGCTCGCATCATCGGGAGCGGGCTTCTCGCTGCTGCGGGTCTCGGAGTTGTCGTCTCGGTACTCCTGATCCTGTGTGCGGGACTGCTGACCGACCTTATGGGAGCCCGTGGGGAGGTTCACGCGCAAGCGACTGCGTACCTTCGGATACGCTCCCTGGCGATCCCGGCTGTGCTGGTCATCCTGCTCGGGCACGGCGCCTTTCGGGGGCATCAAGACACCCGAACGCCGCTGCTCGTCACGATTGCGTTCAACTCCGCGAACGTCATCCTCGACCCGATCCTCATCTTCTGGGTCGGCTGGGGCTTGGAAGGCGCCGCTATCGCAACTGTGGTCGCTCAAGGCATGGGCGCCATATGGTTCGTGCGATTGATGCGCAACCGGCTCGGCGCAGAGTTCCGCGGTATTCGATGGGACGAGAGCGTCGGCTTGCTGCGGGCCGGGCGGGACGTGGTTATCCGTTCCGCCTCGATCGTCATCGCCTACACGGCAGCCGCCCGGGTCGCGGCTGCGCTTGGAGATGCCCAGGTCGCGGCACACCTGGTGGCTGTTCAGATCGTGCTTTTGCTTGGGCAGGTGGCGGATTCATTCGCTGTCGCGGGACAAGCTCTCATTGCGGGCTTCAGCGGTGCCCGGCGCGGGAAGGAGGTGCGAGCCGTGTCGATGAGGCTTCTGTTCTGGGGCTTCCTATTGGGTGGGCTGCTCGTCGTACTGCTCGCCCTTGGCCGGCTCGTGGTTCCGGCCTGGTTCTCGAACGATCGGGGCGTAGTAGCCGCCTTGGAGGGAATGTGGCCGGTTCTGGTCGTGATGCTGCCACTGACCATGCCGATCCAGGTCTGGGAGGGTGTGGTGATGGGCGCAACCGACTTCGGGTTTCTGGCCCGGGCCCTCCTGACATCGATGATCTCGTCGCTCGTCGTGCTGGTCCTCGTCGTTCCCCTGGACTGGGATCTCTCCGGCGTTTGGTGGGCGCTTGTGGTTTTCTACGTTGTCCGAGCGCTACATCTGATCTGGTGGAGCTCAAGGCCCGACTCGCTGTATCGCGGACTGACCCGGCTGCGTGCTGGTTGAGTCACCTACTCTTACTTCAGCCACTGCTCAGGAAGATTGTCGACCATTGCAATCATCGGCTCCGCTGGTCTAGTCCGGGCTGGCGGCAGGCTGCCGAACGCAAGGGAGGAGATGGGCCATGACACCACGAAGAGACCTCTTTGTCTACGTCGCCAAGCCAGGGACGCGGGACGAGACGATCGGGTACCTGACCGGGTGGCTCGAGTCGCTTGTCGGGCATCCCGGTTTCCTCGGCGGTTCGGTGCTGGTCGAGGAGGCAGAGGAGCTGCTCCCCGATACCATGGTCGTGATCATGGACTTCGAGTCCGGCGATGCGGCCCGCGCCCTCTGGCCGAAGATCGAGAACACGATCAACCCCCTCTACCCGGACGACAAGTCGGACCGTTCCCCCGACCAGGGACCGGCCTTCTTCGATGACACGGCGGAGCGTGTGGCGGCCGGAGAGCCTTCCGGGCTCCGATTCACCCGAGGAGACGGGCGTGTTGCTCGCATGCTCCACATCCACGCTGAAGTGGCGGGTGAAGTCTCCGCCTGAGTGACTCGCATCCAGTGAGATTGCTGGACACTCCTCTGGCCGCGGGGCTGCTCGACTCGTACCGGTTCCGGTGTATCGGACCGACCCGCGGGGGACGCGTCGTGGCGGTGGCAGGCGATCCGGAACACAGGTCTGTCTTCTACTTCGGGGCTGTTGCCGGTGGAGTGTGGAAGACCGAAGATGCCGGTACCACCTGGCGCAACGTCAGCGACGGCTATCTGAAGACCAGCTCGGTAGGCGCTCTGGCCGTGTCCGAGTCCGACCCCAGCGTGATCTATGCCGGCATGGGGGAGAGCTGCATTCGCGGGGATGTCTCCCACGGGGACGGCGTCTATCGCTCTGGCGACGCCGGGCAGACCTGGACCCATTGCGGTCTCGCCGACACTCGGCACATCGGTGAGATCCGAGTTCACCCCAAGGACCCCCGCCACGTCTATGTCGCGGCGCTGGGTCACGCCTTCGGGCCCAACGAGGAGCGGGGGTTGTTCAGGAGCCTCGACGGTGGAGGGGCCTGGGAGAAGGTCCTCTATGTCTCAGCCGGAGCGGGTGCCGTCGATGTCGTTCTGGACCGGCAGAGCCCGGATGTGATCTACGCCTCGATCTGGGAGGCGCACCGCAACTTCTGGGAGCTGTCGAGCGGGGGGCCGGACAGTGGTTTATGGAAGTCGACCGACGGGGGTGACACCTGGCGGGAGATCACCCGGAACAGGGGTCTTCCACAGGAAGCCGTCATAGGCAAGATCGGTGTCACGGCGTCACCGGTCCGATCAGGCCGGGTCTGGGCGCTGATAGAGGCTACCGAGGGGCCGGGGCTATACCGCTCTGACGATTTCGGCGAGACGTGGGACTTCGTCAGCTCCAAGGCCGAGCTCCGTGGTCGCCCCTGGTACTACATGCACGTCTTCGCCGACACCCAGGAGCCGGACACGGTCTTCGTCAACAACGGACGGATGTGGAAGTCGACCAACGGCGGTGAGGATTTCACCCGGGTCGCCTCCCCGCACGGCGACAACCATGACCTCTGGATCGACATCGATGACAACCAGCGCATGGTCCAGGGCAACGACGGTGGAGCCACCGTCTCCTTCAACGGCGGAGAGTCGTGGACTCCGATCTACAACCAGATGACCGCACAGTTCTACACGGTGGCCACCGATGACCGTGAGCCCTACTACTACGTGTACGGGACTCAACAGGACAGCTCGAGCATCGCGGTGCCCAGCGGCACGATCGACGGCGCCATCGTGTGGTCGGACTGCTACGCGGCGGGGCCCGGGGAGAGCGGTTTCATCGCGGTCCGTCCCGACGACCCCGACACCGTCTTCGTCGGCTCCGTCGGAACCTCTCCGGGCGGCGGAGGGGCGCTGGTTCGCTACGACCACCGCAGCGGTCAGATGCAGTTGGTGAACGTCTGGCCCCAGTCTCACGCCGGAATCGGCCCTGGTGAGCTGAAGTATCGGTTCGCCTGGACCTTTCCCATTCTCTTCTCCCCGCACAACTCATCGGTTCTCTACACGGCAGGGAACGTCGTCTTCAAGAGCGCCGACGAGGGCCACACCTGGGAGCCGATCAGTCCCGACCTGAGTCGCAACGACCCTTCGAAGCTGGGTCCCTCCGGCGGTCCGATCACCAAGGACACCAGCGGTGCGGAGCACTACTGCACCGTGGCCACCCTCCGCGAGTGCCCATTGGAGCCCGGGGTCCTCTGGGCCGGGAGTGATGACGGGCTGGTCCATGTCACACGGAACGGCGGGGAGACCTGGAGTGAGGTCACCCCGCCGGACCTCCCGGAGTGGGCTTTCATTCGTACTGTCGAGCCGTCGCCGCACCAAGCCGGAAAGGTCTACGTGGCTGCCACGCGCTACAAACTCGACGACAACGCCCCGTATCTGTACAAGACCACCGATTACGGGCAGACCTGGGAGAGCATCGTCGGTGAAGGCGACACCGCGATTCCACCCGACGACTTCGTCAGGGTGATCCGCGCTGACCCGAATAGGCCCGATCTTCTCTTTCTGGGAACCGAGACCTCCCTCTATCTGTCAACCGACGATGGCGCCGGCTGGGATCGTTGGGAGTCGAACCTCCCGGTGACTCCCATCTATGACCTGACGGTGAAGGGGGCCGATCTCGTGATCGCCACTCACGGCCGCTCGTTCTGGATCCTCGATGACCTGAGCCCGATCTACCGGCTCCTGGACGAACCTCGAGGCAGGGAGCGTCTCTTCGTACCGGGGGAGGTCTGGCGGGTTCTGCCCAACCACTGGGAGTTCTGGCAGACCACCGCGGGAAAGGACTACTGGGTCTCGCCTGGTAAGGCGGCCACCTTCTGGGCCGAACCGGACGAGACCGGTCAGGTGAGACAGACGTATCCGTACGCCGGCGCATCAGGCCCGAGAGGAGCGGCCGTCACCTACGTGCTCGGCGAGGAGGTGACCGCGGATGGGTTCTCGGTTGCGCTGGAGGTCTTGGACGGTGACGGCGACCTGGTGAACCGGTTCGAGCCCGAGCATCCGGGCCGGGACGAGATGGACGCCGACGAGAGAGCGCTGCATGCCGGGCCGTGGATCACCACCAAGCCCGGGTACAACCGGTTCGTGTGGGACCTTCGCTATCCGGGTTCGACGAAGGTGCTGGGCAACGACCGCGGCGGGGAGGCTGATGTGGGCCCGCTGGTGGTTCCGGGCGTCTACCAGGCCCGCCTTGTCATCGTTGACCCCTCCGGGAAGGCGAGGACGCTCACCGAGAGCTTTCGGGTGCGAAACGACCCGAGATCGGACGTCTCTCAGGGGGACCTCGAAGAACAGCTCGCTGCCCTGCTCGGGATTCGGGACCGGATCTCTCGGGCCCATGAAGCGGTGGCGACCATCAGGGACATCAAGAGACAGATCGGACTTTGGCGCGAGCGGTCGGACCTCGGTAAGGAGGCCGGTGCGGCCGCCTCCCGCCTCGAAGAGCAGCTCGACGAGATAGAGGACAAGCTGATGCTGCCCATCGAGAAGAAGGGCGCTCCTGCCCCTAACGAGCCGGCCCGGCTCTGCGAGAGGCTGGCCTCGGTGCTCAGCGTCATCCGCTCGGCCGACACCAAGCCGACGCGGAGTTCGCTTCAGGTGGCTGCCATGCACTCGGCTGAGATCGAGGACGAACTGGCCGATCTCGGCGATCTGCTGGCCACCGAGCTACTCGAGTTCAACGCCCTGATGGACAACGCCGGTCTGCCGGCTTTGAAGACCTGAGGTCGGCTTCCATGTCCTACCCGCATCCCCGGCTTGCGAGCACCACGATCTCCGAGCTGGCAGGCAGGATCGAGCGCCGGCAGCTCAGCTGTGTGGACCTGGCGGGGATGTATCTGGAGAGGATCGCGGCCATCGACCGCCAGGGCCCCCGTTTGAACTCGATCATCGAGTTGAACCCGGACGCGCTCGAGATCGCGGCGAGGCTCGACAAGGAACTCAGCGGTGGAACGACTCGAGGTCCGCTTCACGGCATTCCGGTTCTCGTCAAGGACAACATCAACACGGGAGACCGGATGCAGACGACATCCGGGTCGTTGGCCATGGTGGGCACGCCGGCCGATGAAGATGCTCCGCTGGTAGCGGGACTCCGCCGTGCCGGGGCGCTGATCCTCGGCAAGGCCAACCTCACCGAGTGGGGTGACTACAGATCGCCGAAGTCGATCGACGGCTGGAGCGGTCGGGGAGGCCAGACACGCAACCCGCACGTACTCGACCGGACTCCGCAAGGTTCGAGTGGAGGATCAGCTGTCGCCGTGGCCGCCGGACTGTGTGCGGGTGCAGTGGGCACGGAGACCAATGCCTCGATCGTCAAGCCTGCTGCGGTTGGCTCTGTCGTCGGGATGAAACCGACCGTTTCGACCGTCCCGCGCGGCGGATTGATACCGGTCTCCACCACCCAGGGATCGCCCGGACCCATCGCTCGATCCGTTGTGGACGCTGCGATCCTGCTGACCGCCATGGCCGGCAGCGGCCGCCGTTACGAAGCGGCCTTGGAGGAGAACGATGTGTCCGGTGTCCGCATCGGTGTCCTGCGCGGTCATCCCTTCTCCGGCTACAACCGTTATACCGATGAGGTCTTCGAGGAGGCCCTCGAGGCGCTGCTCGGGCTGGGGGCGGTCCTGATCGACGCGGAGATCCCGTCGACCCCGGAGATGCTCGAGGCCAGCGCCTCCGATGAGCTCTATCTCTGGGAGTTCAAGGCAGGTATCGATGCGTACCTCGAACAGCGCAAAGGTGTGCCGATGAATTGCCTCGAAGACCTGATGGCCTTCAACATCCGGCACTCCGACGTGGAGATGAGGTTCTTCGGCCAGGAGGTCTGGGAGCGCGCCGTGAGTAAGGGGCCTTTGAGCGAGAAGGGGTATGTGGAGGCTCTGGAGCGCCGGCGGCGCCTCTCAAGGCAGGACGGGATCGATGCGACCTTGAGTCGACTCGACCTCGACGCCTTTGTGGTCGCCACCGACCGGCCACCCTACGTGAGGGACCCTGCGGTCGAGCACACTCCGCCCCCCGTGCCGTCGGCTCTGCCCGCGGCGATGGCCGGCTACCCCATCATCACGGTTCCGGCAGGGTTCGTCTTCGGCGACTTGCCGATCGGCGTGAGCTTCTTCGCCGGAGCGGGCAGCGAAAGCCGGCTTCTCGGGATTGCGCAGGCCTTCGAAGGGGCCACGGGCGCCTCTAGACCGCCTCGATTCCTGAAGACCCTCGAACTCGGTTGAGGTCGAAAGGCAGCCTCACCGCCACGCTGGTGCGGCTCTGCGAAGGTCGGGGTCACCCGCCGGCCTGATGGGGCAGGCCTTCGAAGTCCACGTCCAAGACCTGTCGCAGGCGTGCCAACTGGGCATCGATCTGCTCGAAGTAGATCGACACCACGCTCGATGCCTGTCTTGTCGGCTTGGCATCCGCGCTGGCAATGACGCTGATCACCGTCGTCAGGCCTTGGATCAGAGCCTTCTCACCACGACCGAACGTGTCACTCAGGGGGCCGGGGAGGACTATCAACTCCTTCTCGACAGACGCAAGCTCGTCGAGCACAGCCTGGGCTCTCCGAGACGCCATGTTCCCGGTACCGGCCCGTTGCTCGATCCGGCGCCGTGCTTCGCGAAGCCGCGCCAGGGCACCGTGCGCCTCGCTTATCTTGTCGCGTATCGACAAGAGGGCTGAGAGCTGCCGCTCCAGATCGTCTTGCGACACCTCACGTCGGGGATCGTTGACCACCACTAGGGGCGCGGTCTGCGCGCTCGTCGAGCCGTCCAGCCTCTTTACGGTGAGCCTCACCTCGTACTCGCCCGGCACGACGAGGGGGCCTCGATCGGCTTCTCCTCCCGTCGGGCCTCCGGGCAGTGGCATGGCTCCTTCGTGGCGAAGATCCCACACCAAGCGACACATACCCGGGTCCTTGGGCACCCGGGGCGCGACTCCTTCGGGGTCGTCGGGGGCCGACCGGATCGACCTCACCACGCCCTTGTCGCCGTAGAGGAAGTCCAGGGTGATCACCACGCCGGGATCGGACGCGGTCGCGTCGCTCAGGTAATAGTGGATCGCCGCGCCGGTCGGTCCGGTGGAACCGGCGTCGAGATAACGCCGCTCCACCTGCCCCGTCTCGTCTGCCCCGGCCACGAAGGTCGCCGCCTTGCCCAGGGCGGTCCAGTAGTCCTTGCCCTCGGTGGCGACCCACGCCGAAGTCAGATGGGGGAGCACCCTCCAGGTCTCTTTCGGGGTGAACAGGAAGTCGCCGGACAGGGAAGGGTCCTGGGCCAGCCGGCGCAGCGGGGTGAGGTCGTCGGCGATCCAGAAGCCGCGCCCGTGGGTGGCAACGACCAGATCGGGCCCGTGGACCTTCAGGTCGTACACCGGGGTGGTGGGGATAGTGGACCACCTGAGCCAGTTCGACCCGTCGTCCACGGATACGTAGAGGCCGGTCTCGGTTCCTGCATACAGGAGCCCGTCCACAATCGGATCGCTGCGCACCACCCTGACGAAGTCTTCAGCGGCGATGGCTTCATCGCCGTCACCTACAATGCTCACCCAGGTCCGGCCATGATCGTCGGTGCGGAGCAGGAACGGCCGGAAGTCGTCGAGCATGTATCTCGTCGCCGCGAGGTAGGCGGTGCCCCGGCGATGCCGGGACGGCTCGATGTTCTTGACGAAGGTCCACTCAGGAAGGTCGGGCGGTGTGACATCCTCCCATGTGGTCCCTCGGTCTCGGCTCAAGTGGACAAGGCCGTCATCCGACCCGGCCCACAGCAGTTCCGGATCGAGCGGAGACTCGCTCAGCGCTGTGATCGTGCAGTAGTCCTCGGCGCCCGATGTCTCCTTCTTGATGGGCCCACCCGAGAGCTGTTGTTTCTCGGGATCGTTCCGTGTGAGGTCAGGACTGATGACCTCCCAACTGTCACCGACGTCGCGCGACATGAACAGGACGTTTCCAGCCGCATACAGGACGCCCGGGTCATGAGAGGAGAACAGGACCGGGAACGTGAAGTGGAACCGGTACTTGAGATCAGACGGCGCTACACCGTCGTGGGACTCAGGCCAGATGTTGATCAGACGTATCTGCTTGCTGCGGTGGTCATAGTGCTGAAGGGCGGCCCCTCGACCGGGAGAGCTCCCTATCCCCCCCACCACCACCGTGTTGTGGTCACCGGGATGCACTGCCACTGAGCCGCTCTCACCGGTGCCCGTCTCGCGGCAGTCGACCATGGTGATCGCACCATCGGTCGTACCGCTGGGCACGGCAATGGTGGAGTTGTCCTGCTGGGTGCCGTAGACGTAGAAGAAGGGTGCGCGGTTGTCCGTGTCCAGCCGGTAGATCTGCGCTGTGAGCTGGTTATTGACGGTGCTCCAGGACGCTCCGGCGTCGAAGGAGACATTGGCGCCCCCGTCGTTGGCCGAGATCATGCGGAGGTTGTCCCCAGGGTCGATCCAGAGGTCGTGGTTGTCATCATGCTGGGTGGCGATTCTCTCGAAACTGACACCCCCATCATCGGATCGCCACATGTGCGAGTTCATGACATAGACCCGATCCTCGCGCAGCGGGTCGGCCTTGACGTGGGTGAAGTAGAAGGGTCGGTTGCGGAGCTCACGCTTCGCGCTCACCAGACTCCACGCCCGGCCGAAGTCGTCGGACCGGTAGAGGCCCGGCGCCTCGGGCGATTCGATCAAGGCCCAGAGCCTTCCGGGGCGCGCTCCGGAGGCCGCCAGTCCCACCCGGCCGATGATCGCCGACCGGGGAAGCCCCTCGTTCCGCGTGATCTCGGTCCAACTGTCGCCGCCGTCGGTCGATCTCCAGATCCCGCTGTCGGGCCCCCCGCTGATCATGTCCCAGAAAGTACGCCGAGCTTCCCAGACGGCCGCGTACAGCATGTCGCGAGAGCCCGCGTCCATGGTGATGTCGATTGCGCCGGCTTTGGTGCTCGTGTGAAGCACCCTTTGCCACGTGTCGCCGCCATCGAGGGTTCGATAGATCCCGCGTTCGGGATTGGCGCCGAATGCGTGGCCCAGGGCGGCCACGTAGACACGGTCCGGGTCGGACGGGTCGACCAGGACCTCCCCGATGTGCCGAGTGTCCGCCAGACCCGTGTGGTCCCACGTGTCGCCGCCGTCCCGCGATCGGTACACACCGTCGCCGGGCGAGACATCGTTGCGGATGCAGGCTTCTCCCATCCCCGCATAGATGATTCCGGGGTCCGTGGGTGAGACCGCCAGGGCGCCCACTGATGCCGTTCTCAAGTACCCGTCACTGACGTTCTCCCAGGTCAACCCGGCGTCAGACGTCTTCCAAATGCCTCCTGCGGCTGCTCCGAGGTAGAAGACAGAACGTCGGTCGGGATCCCCGGCGACCGCGACCGATCTGCCCCCGCGAGGAGGGCCGATGCAGCGAAACCTGATGCCGCTCAGAACCTGGCGTGTGGGGTGCCTGCTCGACAACTACCTCATCTTCCTTTCCTCTACAGGGGGCGCATGGGGATCCGGCGGACCAGATCCGGCCTCGAGTCTCCGACAGGATGCCCGCCCGCCCGAGACAGCCTGTCGGCAATATACAATCCGACCAACCTACCGACAGGGCGAAGAAACTCAGAGTAAGTTCGATTGGAGCCGCTCCTAGCGATCGATCCGACTAACCGAGTTGGGAGCGTTGACGGAGTCAACCGGACGTCCATCGAAAATGTCCTGCAACACCCAACGCCTTTGCATGCACGTGGTCACGGCGCCGTGAAGCCGATGGCCACCCGCGTTTATCCGTCGCTGGCCGTACCGGCCTACCGATTGCTCTGGTGGGGCATGGTCCCCTCGCTTCTCGCGTTTCATATGGGTGTGGTTGCCGGTGGTTATGCCGCGGTGACCCTCACTGGGTCGGCATTCATCGTGGGGTTGGTTGGCGGCGCCTGGGGCATCCCGGTGGCGTTGATCCCGTTTGCGGGAGGAGCCGCCGCGGATCACCGCTCGAGAAGGCGCATCATGGTTGCCTCCCACCTCGCCGTGGCAGGGTCGGCCGGACTCATCGCCGTACTCTTTCTGACCCAGACCCTGACATGGTGGGCTCTGGTCATTCATGGGCTGGTGCTCGGCGTAACCCTCTCGTTTCTTACTCCCGCCCGCATCGCCTATTCGATCGATGCCGTCGAGCACCGGCTCGTAGCCAACACGATGGCTGCCTTCTTCTTCATCTCGCAGTTCATCGCGATCGTCGGACCGGTCGCGGCCGGAGTGCTCCTGCGCTTGCCGGTGGTCGGCATCGGCTGGACGTACGTCGTCATCGGCTGGCTCTATGTGGTCGCAGCCATAGTCCATTCCCGGCTGCCCGAGACGCCGACGATTAGCAATGGCCCAGTCAACGGCGCGGTCACGACCTGGGGCCAGGTGCGCGGCGGCATCACATTCGCGTTGTCGAACCCGCCCCTACCCAAGCTCCTCGGCCTCACCGCTCTGATCGCCTTCGGGGGCATGGCCTACGTGTACGTGCTGCCGATCTTCACCGATCAGACCCTCCAGGCCGGGCCCGAGGAGTTGGGACTGTTGGTGGCCGCGAGCGGAGTCGGCGGGTTGATGGGGGCCCTCGCCGACTCGGCCTTCTCCGAACCGCGGCGTCTCTGGCTGGCCCAACGGTTCGCAGTCTTCGGTTTGGGACTCGGACTGGTGGCATTCGGAACAGCCCGCTCGGTTTGGGTCGCGATGGCTTGGGTCGGGCTCATCGGGTTCTGCTTCACGACGGGGTTGATCGCAAACAGCTCACTGCTGATGACGCACCCTGATGCGAAACGTTTTCGCGGCCGGCTGGCGAGCCTGTACCAGGTGGGGGTGGCCCTGGGTCCGATCGGTGCGATTCCGGTCGGCTTGCTGGCCGACGGGGTTGGGCCCAACCTGGCTGTAAGCCTCGTCGGCGTGGCGGTACTCGTCGCCGCGGCGCTGTCCACACGGAACCGAATGAGCGTGTCTTCGTCGAGCCCCTTCGGTGACCAGCCGTGAGCTTCGGTGCTGCCAGCGGTCCGGATGCCGTGCCGCCGGGTCCTGTTGTGGAACGCACGCTTCCCACGTCGGCCGATGTCGTGGTGATCGGTGGCGGGATCATGGGTGTCGCCAGTGCGTTGTTTCTTGCTCGGGCAGGTCGATCGGTGGCTGTGATCGAGAAGGGAAGGATCGCCGGGGAACAGTCGGGACGGAACTGGGGCTGGATACGGCAACAGGCTCGGGATGTCGACGAGTTGCCGTTGATGATCGAGTCCAACCGGATATGGCGGACAGCCGAGCGTGATCTGGGGGCTGACATCGAATGGACCCAAGGGGGAAACCTCGCGCTCGCAAGGGATCCGGTCCGTATCGCCTTCTTCAAGGAGTGGCTCGCCGTCGCTCGCGAGGCCGGATTGGACAGCCGGCTCCTGACCCCGTCCGACGTGTCGGCGGTCTTGCCCGAAGTCCACGGGCGATGGAAGGGCGCGATGTTCACGCCGAGCGATGGGCACGCCGAACCGACCAAGGCTACGTGGGCGTTCGCGCGGGCGGCCGAGAGGGCAGGGGCAACCATCATCGAGGGATGCGCGGTGGATCGGATCACGGTCGAGCGGGGCCGAGTGACAGGAGTCTCGACCGAGAGGGGTGTCATCCGGGCCCGGCACGTGATCTGTGCGGCCGGGGTCTGGTCGGCGCGGCTACTACGTGGCGTGGGTATCGACTTGCCGGTCCGGATCGTCCGGGCCACGGTGGCCAGCACCACCCCGATCGACCCGCTGACCGAGATAGCCGTCGGCTACCACCCGGTTGTGTCTCTCCGGCAGCGTCGCGATGGCACCCTGTACATCGCCGCAAGCGGGGGCGATCACGACGTCACGCTCCAGTCCTTCCGTCACCTTCGCATGTTCCTCCCGAACTACGTGAAGAACCGCCGGATGCTCCGGGTCCACGTCGGACGTCCGCTGGGAAGGGACGTCACCAACGCCGTGCTCCGCCGGAGACGCCACCGGCTTCCATGGCGGACCCAGCGGGTGCTCGCACCTTCGGCAAGCGAGGAGCAAGTTCGCAAGAGTGTCGTCGAGTTCCAGAAGATGTTCCCGGACCTGGAGTTCGAAGTCGCCCACACCTGGGCCGGTTACATCGATTCGACACCGGATGCAGTCCCCGTCATCGACCTACTCGATCGGCCGGCCGGTTTGGTCATCGCCACCGGGTTCAGCGGGCACGGCTTCGGCATGGGCCCGATCGTCGGACGCGTCATAACGGAGCTCGTCGTAGACGGGAACTCGTCATTCGACCTCTCCGCCTTCCGTCTGTCTCGTTTCGCGGACGGCAGCTACAAGAAGCCGCGCCTCGTCTCTTGAGCCTGCGCGACCTGCTCGGACGACCCAAATGAGGGCTAGGGGCGCCGCCCGCCCTGGCCATACATCGCAAGCCGGGGGCGGCCAGACAACGGAAGTGACCCATGAAACTCCTGCAAGAGCTTGAAACCCACGGGGGAAATCACCTCTACATCGACGGTGAGTGGCGGGAATCGTCAGACAGCCACGAGTTCCCCGTCCTCAATCCGGCGACCGAAGAGGTGCTCACCCATGTCTCGAGCGCATCAACGGAGGATGCCGTCGCCGCGGTCGCCGCAGCTCATGAGGCGGGGTCTGAGTTCGCCGCGCTGACGCCGCGAGAGCGTTCGGAGATCCTGCGTAGGGCCTTCGAGCTCATGACGGAGCGAAGCGAGATGATCGCGGAGTTGATCGTGGCCGAGATGGGCAAGGCTCTGCCCGAGGCGAGAGCCGAGGCAGCCTATGCGGCCGAGTTCTTCCGGTGGTTCTCCGGTGAGGCGTTGAGGAACATCGGGTACATCACCACCGCTCCCGGAGGAGACAAGCGGATCATCGCCGTCCACCAGCCGATAGGCGTCTCCCTTCTGGTCACGCCGTGGAACTTCCCGGCCGCAATGGCCACCCGGAAGATCGGCCCGGCCATCGCCGCAGGGTGCGCCATGGTGCTGAAGCCGGCCTCGGACACGCCACTGACAGCCCTGGCGATAGTCCGGATTATGGAAGAGGCGGGACTCCCGAAAGGCGTCCTCAACGTGCTTCCCTCCCGGCGTTCGGGCGAGGTGGTGGCGGCCATGCTGGCCGATGAAAGGGTGATGAACCTCTCGTTCACGGGCTCGACCGAGGTGGGGAGGCTGCTCCTGGAGTTGGCCGCTGCCCGGGTCGTGCGCTGCTCGATGGAACTCGGCGGAAACGCCCCCTTCCTCGTGTTCGACGATGCGGACATCGATGCCGCCGTCGAGGGGGCGATGGTCGCCAAGATGCGGAACGGAGGCCAATCTTGTATTGCCGCCAACCGTGTCTACGTCCAGAGCTCGGTGGCTGACGCATTCACCGGACGTCTGGCAAGCGCGATGGCTTCGGTGCGGATGGGTCCGGGTATGGAACAAGGCGTCACTCTCGGGCCGGTCATAAACGAGCAAGCCGTCGACGACATGTCAGGCCTGGTCGAGGCGTCAACCGTCAACGGCTCCGATGTTCGTGTGGGCGGAGGGCGGCCCGACGGCCGCGGCTACTTCTTCGAACCGACTGTCTTGTCGAACGTGAGCCTTACGGATCCGATTCTCGACACCGAGATCTTCGGTCCCATCGCCCCGGTCGTGACCTTTGACACCGACGACGAGGCCTTGGCTCTGGCCAACGACACGATCTACGGGTTGGCCGCCTACGTCTACACATCGAGCCTTGCCCGCGGCCTGAGTGCCTCGGAGGCCATTCAAGCCGGGATGGTCGGGATCAACCGAGGCGTGATGTCCGACCCGGCCGCGCCGTTCGGAGGCATGAAACAATCGGGACTGGGTCGAGAGGGCAGTCACGAAGGAATGATGGAATTCCTGGAGACCAAGTACATCGCAGCAGAGTGGTAACCCGAACCCGGCGGATCATCCAAGAGGGCGCGCGGATTGCTTGGCCGGGTGGGGTTCCAACGGCCATGGCTTGGCCGTGGGTCGATCGTGGGATGCCTGCTCCCTGAGCTGACTCCTCGAGAGGGAAGAGCCGGGCCGGGTACTCTTGTGTACTTCATGGAGCACTTTGCCGGCTGATCTTTCGACTCCCCACCAGGACGACGCCTGGGATCTGGACACGTTGTTGCTTCACGGGTGGTCGGAGCCGAACGCGGACGGAGCCATCGTCCCGCCGATACACCCGGCCTCGACCTTCGTCAGAAGTCGTATCGACGACGATGCTCGCTACCAGTACGCTCGGCGGGCCAATCCCACTCGTGATGCGCTCGAATCCCTCCTCGCCGGCCTCGAACATGGTGTGTCCGCTTCCGCGTTCTCATCCGGTATGGCCGCGATCAATGCGGTGCTTCAGCTCCTATCGGCAGGTGACCGCGCCGTCGTCGGGTACGACAGTTACCTCAGTACCTATCACCTCTTTGCAAACGATCTGCCTCGGTACGGTGTCGAGGCCGATTTCGTCGATCTCTCCGATCCGGAGGCCGTGCAGGCCGCAATCAAGCCGAACACCCGACTGATCTGGATCGAGACGCCGACTAATCCACTGCTCGACATCGTGGACCTGAAGGCCCTTGCGGAGATCGCCCGCGGGATCGGTGCGCTGAGTGTCGTCGACAACACCTTCGCGTCTCCCTACTGCCAGAATCCGCTCGATCACGGCGTGGACCTCGTGGTCCATAGCACTACCAAGTATCTCGGAGGACACAGCGATCTGCTCGGCGGAGCGGTGACCTCCAACTCGGAAGATCTCGCTCGGCGTATCGCCGATCGCCAGTACCTCCTGGGCGCTATCCCCAGCCCGTTCGACAGCTGGCTGCTCATGCGGGGCATCCGAACTCTCGGTGTCCGGATGCGCCGGCAAATGACCAATGCCCAAGCGGTAGCCGAATGGTTGGACGATGATCCGCGGGTGGTTCGGGTCTTCTATCCGGGACTCTCAGGCCATCCACAGCACGAGTTGGCGCATGCGCAAATGCCCGGCGGGTTCGGCGCCATGGTTTCGTTCGAGATCAGAGGCGGCTCGGAGGCGGCCAGGCTTGTCTCTGAGCGAACAGCGCTGTTCCGGCTGGCTACGAGCCTGGGCGGTGTCGAATCGCTCATCTTTCCGCCCACGGCCTGGCTCGAAACCGACCCCGAACTGATGGCAGCTATCCCGAGATCGCCGTGGGCACACCATCCCGGTTTGAACAGGCTGTCGATCGGGATCGAATCCGACGAGGACCTCATCAACGACCTGGATCGAGCCCTCGGGTAGATGGAGGATGTCATGACGAGCTGGAATCTGGGCGAGAGCTACGACTTCCACGGCCAGACCGTTCGGTACGGGGTCATGGGCTCGGGCTCTCCGATGGTCCTCGTGCACGGTACGCCCTTTTCGTCCTACGTGTGGCATCGGATCGCCCCGTACCTGGTCGAGCGGTACGAGGTCTTCTTCTATGACCTGCTCGGCTACGGGCAGTCGGAGATGCGCGACGGGCAGGACGTGTCGCTTCCCGTTCAGAACCAGCTCCTCGCCGAGCTTCTGGTCCACTGGGGGCTCGACCGGCCGGACGTCGTCGGCCACGATATCGGTGGGACGACCGCCCTGAGGACGCACTTGCTCAACGGACGCGAGTACCGGAACCTCGTCCTGATCGATCCGGTCGCCCTCCGGCCATGGTGTCAGGGACTTGATCAGACGATCCGCGGCCACGAAGGCGCTTTCTCGAGCCTGTCGCTGTCCATCCACACCGCTGTCGTCTCGGCGTACATCCGCCAGACGGTCCGGCGAGCGTTTCCTGACGACGAACTTGCGCCCTACCTGGAGCCGTGGCTGGGCGATGTCGGGCAGGCCGCGTTCTACCGGCAGATGAGCCAGTGTGACGTGCGGTTCACCGACGAGATCGAGCCGCGCTACGGCGAGGTGCGCTGCCCGACGTTCATCCTCTGGGGCGAAGAGGACCGATGGCTGCTCAGCGAGCAGGGGCTCCGCTTGAAGGCGCTCATCCCGTCGGCCGAACTCCGCCTGGTGGCCGGTGCCGGCCACCTCGTCCAGGAGGACGCCCCCGAAGCGATCGTCGCGACGCTTCTCGACGCCCTCGGATGACAATCGGCGGCTACTCGCCCGTTCCATCCGGAGCCGGGATTGTTATGGTTGGCAACAGTTACCAGTTATCGGCTTTGGCCCGGTCCTGGGTTTCGCTCCGTCCGCGGGTTCTGAGGGAGATTGAGGTGGCAAACGGCAGCGAGACGACTTCATGAGCCGGACGAGCCCGGCCGACCAGGACGTCTTGCTGCGCGTGGACGAGTTGAGTACGTGGTTCGCCAAGGACGACCAGGTCATCAAGGCGGCGGACAAGGTCAGTTTCTCGATCAAGAAGGGCGAGATCGTAGGCCTGGTCGGGGAATCCGGTTCGGGAAAGACCGTCACCGCACGGTCGATCGCCAGGCTGATATCGCCGCCCGGCAAGATCGTGGGTGGCCAGGTGTTTCTCGGCGAGACGAGCCTCCTCGACCTCGATGAGGATGAGATGAACGCCGTCCGTGGCGATCAGATAGGAATGCTGTTCCAAGAGCCGAGGGTCATGCTTGACCCCACGTGTCGGGTAGGTAACCAGGTTGGCGAGCCCCTCAGAATCCACCGCTCGACATCGAAGCGGGACGCCTGGTCCACGGCGGTCGGCCTGCTCCGGGATGTCGAGATCCCGGATCCGGAAGAACGAGCCCGGAGCTATGCCATCGATATCTCCGGAGGCATGGCCCAGAGGGTCATGATCGCCACGGCTCTTGCCGCCGAGCCCGATCTGCTCATCGCCGACGAGCCGACCACCGCGCTCGACGTGACGGTGCAGGCTCAGATCCTCCAGCTGCTGCAGCAAGAATGCCGAGAGCGCGGGATGGCGATGCTGCTCATCACGCACGACCTCGGAGTGGTTGCGGCGATTGCCGACCGGGTGCTGGTCATGTACTCGGGCCAACTCGTAGCCGAAGGAACGACTGTAGAGATTCTGCGGGGGCCTCTGCATCCGTACACGTGTGCTCTGGTGGCATGTGCATCGCTGGCGACCGCGGACGGGGAGCTGGTGACGATTCGCCCCAGCAGCGAGGATCTGGGCGAGGGATGTCGCTTCTTCGAC
The DNA here is from genome assembly GCA_028821235.1 of bacterium. Taxonomy (NCBI): domain Bacteria; species bacterium. The sequence continues at coordinate 24,037 of JAPPGV010000063.1, read as the reverse complement.
CGCTGCGACGTCCACGACCGGGTGGGCATCAGCGATCGATGTCGTGACGAGATGCCATCGCTCGTGGAATCCCAGGCGGGTCGGCGAACCAGATGCCACGCCATAGAACTAGGCCACGGAGAGGCGGCCGGTGTCTGACACCCGCGACTCCTCGGCCTCTGTGCCCCTGCTCAGCCTCCAAGAGGTCGCGAAGACCTTCCGGCATCGCAAGCAGCATATCTTCGACAAGCCGGCGTCGGTCCGTGCGGTTCGCGGTGTCACTTTCGATCTGGACCGGGGGGAGAGCCTCGGCCTGGTCGGTGAGTCCGGTTGCGGAAAGAGCACTCTCGCACGGTTGATCCTGGGTCTGCTCGCCCCTACCAGCGGAGTGGTCAAGCTGAACGGTCAGGACATCTCCGTCTTGGGATCACGGGAGATGAAGGGTCTGCGCCGGCAAGCACAGATGGTCTTTCAAGACCCACATTCCTCACTCGATCCGCGGATGCGCCTGGGAACCAGCATCGCAACAGCCTTGCGCCAGCATGGGGTCGGCACCCGCGACGAGCAGCACGCCAGGGTCGTTGAGACCCTGGACAAGGTGGGGCTGAGCGCCGACTACGCGAACCGGTATCCGCATGAGTGCTCCGGTGGTCAGCTGCAGCGGGTGGGGATCTCTCGAGCCCTTGTTCTGGGTCCGGAGCTGATCGTATGCGACGAACCCACATCCGCCCTTGATGTCTCGGTGCAGGCCCAGGTGCTCAACCTTCTCAACGGGCTCCGTGAAGACCTGGGGCTGACCTATGTGTTCATAAGTCACGACCTGGACGTGGTGCGTCGCGTCTCGACCCGGATCGCAGTGATGTACCTCGGAGAGATCGTCGAGATGACAGCTACTGATGAGCTCTTCGAGAACCCGCTCCACCCTTACACCCAGGCTCTGATCAGCTCGATCCCGTCTCTCGAGCCGGGCGCTTTCGCTCCCGTTCCGATGCGCGGGGAGATCCCGAGCCCACTCTCTCCGCCCCCGGGTTGCAGCTTCCACACCCGGTGTCCGCTGGCCGAGGCCAGATGCTTGGAGCAGTCACCGCCCTTGGAGGAGGTCGAGGCCGAGCACGGTGCGGCTTGCTGGCGGTGGGAGCAGGCCAAGAAGAGCCTGTCATCCGTCACCGTGGGAGATCGTTGATGCCGTAGCGGCGGTGCCCCATCCGAAGGGGTGTTTTCAATCGGCGACGCCCGCACCCTGGATTGTCGACAGTTGACAGTATGCGCATACAGCAATAGATTTGGTACCCCGCATCCGGGGGCGGCTCACCTGAGAGGAAGGCTTCGTAATGAAATATCGGAATAGATTGTTGGCGGCTTTGGCTGCCATGGCGCTGATAGCCGCCGCGTGCGGAGATACGGCTGACGAGGTAGAGGACACAGCACCCGCCACGACGGCCACGACAGCCGCCCCCACGGACACAGCGCCTGCCACGACCGCTGCGCCGGAGGCTCCGGCAACGACCCAAGCTGACGATAGTGCCCCCGACACCACGGCTGCGCCGGCCGCGCCGGCAGAGCCGGCCGGAACGCTGGCAGTGACCGAGACGTTCGGCCCTAACGCAGGTTGGGGGATCGAGACCGACGATGCCCTCCTCTTCACCAACTATGGAATCGCCGAGCCGTTGGTGGTCGTGGACTTCGACGGCAATCTTGTTCCCGGGCTGGCCACGTCCTGGGAGCGCCGCTCTGAACTCGAGTGGGCGTTCGAGATTCGCTCCGGGGTCACCTTCCATGATGGTTCGGACCTGACCGCGACGGCGGTGGCCGACGCTCTCAACTACTTGCTCGACTCACCGACTCCTCCCCGTGGTCTGAGCAGGTCCATCGTCGCCACGGTGGCCGTCGAAGGCGACTCCACCGTGGTCATGACGACCAACGGTCCCGACGCCGTGCTGCCACAGCGTCTGGTGAGCGGCAACAGTGCCATCCTCTCTCCCTCTGCGTACCTTCCCGACCGGACGATCGACCCCTTCGCGGGGGGAACGGGCCCCTTCGTGCTGGTTGACATAGTTCCCGACCAGCTGATAAGGCTCGAAGCCAATCCGAATTACTGGGGCGAGGCGCCGAAGCTTGCCGGCTTTGAGGTCTTCTTCGTCCCGGACGGGCAGGTCAGGTCCGGGATGCTCCGGTCGGGCGAAGCCCAGATCATCGCCCAGGTCCCCATCACCGACCTGCCGTTGCTCGAGGGCGACCCCAACCTGGTCGTGTTGAAGACCCCGTTGCCACGCACGACCTCGGTCTATCTGAACAACATTGCCGGCCCCACCACGAACCAGACCGTACGAGAGGCGGTCAACTACGCGATCGATCGCGAATTGATCGCTGCCGCGGTGCTCGAGGGTTCCGATGATCCGGCCATCGGTCCGTTCCCGTTCTGGGAGGAATGGGCCGACCCGACCATCAGGGCGTTCCCGTACGAGCCCGACACAGCCAGGGCATTGCTGGCCGAAGCCGGATACGGAGACGACAATCCGCTGAGGCTGCGTCTCTGGACCTACATCGAACGACCCCAGTTGTCCGACATCGCCGTGGCTATGCAAGCGATGCTCCGAGACGTCGGAATTAGCACCGAGTTGACCATTACCGAGTACGGACCCTTGGAGGGCAGCGTCCTCGCCGGCGACTTCGACCTGTTCATACTGTCGCGGTCCCATCTGCTGGACGTGTACGACCCGATCGGGTTCCTCGAGGCCGACTACGGGTGCGAAGGTGGCTACAACCTGAGTCACTTCTGCGATGCCGAGTTCGACGCCGCGCTCACCGCGGCGAGAGGCATGGACACGGCGGAGCGGTACGCGGTATACGGGGAGCTTTCCGGCGTCCTTCAAGATCGGGCGATCACCGGGTTCCTTACCCACCAGATCGCCATCGACGCGCACAGCAGCAATGTGGTCGGATACCGGACCCACCCCATGGGCCACTACGTGATCACCACCGACGTCGCTGTGACCGGATGATCGAGACTCTATGAAACGACGTACCAGGTGACCGGTTGGTACCGGATTCGGCGGAGAGGTTCCTGACGAACCTCTCCGCCCTCCGTATCGAAGAAGTGCCGGGTCCGCGATCGGCGCATCCCCGCGTCATCAGGGACAGTCCGGCTCGCGCTATGGCTCGTCGGCCAACTCCGCAGGGCCTGCAACGAAGCCATCGACTGTTACGAGTCGATCGGCGAGCCAGAACCATTCGGCGCCGATCTTGCGCTCGACCGGCGGGGGCATCACGATGCTGATGTTCGCGCTGCGTCGCTTGGGCTTCGTCGCCGTTGTCCTCCTCGTAGTATCCATCTTCGCCTTCTTCGTGCCGTACGTGACCGGTCGTGATCCGGCTCGAGAGATTCTTCAGTCTCGCGTCGCCGAGCGGGCCCCGGACGAGGAGGTCCTCGAGGCGATTCGTGAAGAGTTGGGTCTGAACGAGAGCCTGTTCGTCCAGTACCAGCGCTGGCTCGGCAGCGCCCTGGAAGGGGACCTCGGTTACTCGATGGTAAGTAAGGAGCCGGTCGGCGAGTTGCTGGTCAACGCCCTTCAGATCACATTCCTGTTGACCACTGTCACGCTGACGTTCAGCCTTCTGGTGTCGTTGCCGATGGGGGCGCTCGCCGCGGCGCGGCGCGGGGGATGGTTGGACAACGCCATCGTCGCCGTTACGCAGACAGGCGTAGCCATACCGGAGTACTGGCTGGGGCCCTTGCTCATCCTCCTGTTCGCTCTCACCCTCGGGTTGGTACCGTCAGCGGGTCTCCGCGGCCCGGAGTACCTGGTTCTCCCGGCGTTGACCTTGGCCTTGCGGCCGATCGCCTACATCACTCGCATAAGCCGAGCCGCGATGCTTGACGTCCTCTCGTCTCCCTACATAACCGCCGCTCGAGCCCGGGGGCTCTCCTACGCGAAAACCGTCGTCAGGCATGGCATCCGCAACGCCTCTCTACCCGTCCTCTCCGTATTCGCTATGTGGTTCGCAGGCCTCCTCGGCGGGTCCGTTGTAGTCGAAGTGATCTTTGCCGTCCCCGGGATGGGACGGCTCATGTACGAAGGAGTTCTCAACTCGGACATCCCGCTCATCCAGGCAGGCCTGATGACGATTGTGGCGCTGGCGGTGGTATTCAACGTGCTCGCCGACCTGCTGTACACAGTCATCGATCCCACGGTCAAGCTCAGGCGATGACGGCCCTGGAGACCGCCCAGGCTGCGCCGCCGGAAAAGAAGGCGCGCGGGGGCCATAGCAACATTTTCTCGATTGCCGCCATCTGGAGCCGGACTCCTTGGACCGGGAAGATCGGCTTGATCACGATCACGGTGATCATGTTGCTCGCTTTCGCCGCCCCGTGGATTGCCCCATATGACCCGAATGAGATCGATCTGATCAACCGGCTCACCGGGCCGAGCGGGGCGCATTGGCTCGGAGTGGACAACTTCGGTCGTGACGTGCTCAGCCGGCTGCTGTACGGCGGCCGGTTGGCCCTTTTCATCGCTGCGATATCGGTCGTCATATCGATCGTCGTGGGCACTCTGATCGGCGCGGCCAGTGGGCAGATCGGGGGATTCTTCGACGAGGCTGCGATGCGTTTCGTCGACCTCTCCCTGGGTTTCCCGACGTTCATCATCGCCCTGGTCATCGTTGCGATACTGGGACCCGGCTTCTTCAGCCTGATCCTCGCGCTGTCATTCCTGGGATGGACTCCCTACGCGCGGCTGGTGCGAGGGCAGACGTTGAGCATCAACAGCCAACAGTTCATAGAGGCCGCTGAGGCACTCGGATGCTCGCGCTGGTTCATCATCACCCGTCACATAGTTCCCCACACGATCAATCCGGTCCTCGCGATGGGGTTCTTGCGGTTCGGGCACATGCTGATACGCATCGGGGCCCTCTCCTACCTGGGTCTCGGTGTTCAGCCGCCGGATGCCGACTGGGGTGCGATGCTGCGCGAGGCGCAGCCGTATATGCAGAGGGAGCCGTGGCTCATCATCTTCCCCGGCCTGGCCATCTTCATTTCGGCTCTGGCAGTGACCCTGGCTGGGCAAGGCCTGAGCCACGCCTTCGACGCCCGAGCCGCCCACGCGACGATCTCAGCGAGTTTGGTCGCCGAGGAGCAAGCAAGCTGACAGGTTGTGGGAGGGGTCCGTTACGCCCCTGGGAAGATGGCACAAAGCGGAGGGCCCCGGCCGGATAAACCACGGCGATGCGCGAGCGCTTGCCGGTTGGTACAACCGCAGCTCTCGGTCGTTTACCAGGAGGGTTCGGCGCACTCGACGTGGGTCTCGGGCTCCACCTGGAACGTGGCATGATCGATTCCATGGTTCACGTCGAGTATCGCCTTGGCCTCGTCCAGAACCCTGTGGGCATCGACGTCGGCTCCGGTCATCAAGTGGACCGTGGCGACTTCCATCTCGGAGGTCAGTGTCCACACATGCAGATCGTGTACGTCAGTCACTCCCTCGATCGCGCCCAGCTGGGCGGTGATCGTCTCCAGGTCCGCATCCTTGGGGGCCAGCTGTGCCAGTATCCGTAGAGCCTTCCACCCGAGCCGGACTGCCCGCGGCACGATGAAGAGCCCGACCAGCGCGCCCACCACGGCATCGATGATGAGCAGTCCGGCTACCTGGATGGCAAGGGCGGCGACCAGGACGGCGATCGAGCCGAGCAGGTCGGCAAGCACCTCCAGGTAGGCCCCTTCGACGTTGAGCGACTCCTTGGCGCCGGTGCGAAGCAGGCGCCAGCTGATCAGGTTCACCACCAACCCGAGGGAACCTACGACGAGCATGGTGACCGGGAGGACCTCGGGCGGAGCCTGTAACCTCCCGAACGCTTCGTAAAGGACATACCCGCCGACGCCGAGCAGTAGGACTGCGTTCGCCAGTGCCGCGAATATCTCCACGCGGTACAGACCGTAGGTGTGACGTAACTTGTCGGCCGGCCGGCGCGCGGCAATCCGCGCCGCCAGAGCCATGCCGAGTCCCAGAGCATCGGTTGCCATGTGCCCGGCATCCGACAGGAGGGCCAGGGATCCGCTGAGGATCGCGCCCACGAACTCGACCACCATGAACACGGCCACCAACCCGAAGGAGATCGCCAAGGCACGAACGTGGGTGTCGCGCCCTGCGCGCGTGTGATCGTGAGCCTCACTCACCGTGACATCCTCGGTCTTGAGGAAACGATGAGGAGCCCAACCGGACGAGCGCGTCCGGTCCAAAGGTGGTCTTGCTGCTGACGGGATCACCTTCTGGCGTGCGTTGTGGTCGCGACCGCGAGTGCAGTTTTGCTGCAATCTCCGATCGCGATTGGAGACCGGCAGCTTACCATCGGCCCCTTCTATGTAGAGTTCGAGACCGGGTCGCCGGGTCGCTGATCCGAGTTGGTCCGGGACCGGCCTCCGCTATCCCCACGAGTGCTCCGGTGATCAGTTGTTGAGAGTAGGGATCGCCCGAGCACCGGTGCCCGGTCCTGAGGGTTAAGGACCCGGCTTGATCATGCCCACATAGTGACTATTACGGCCATTGCGGTGTGGCCGATGATGCCGATTCCGCCGTTGGCGCGGACGATCCACCGTCCCCGTCCTTCGTATATGGCGTTGACCATGGCTTGGAGGGCTACGAATGCGAATCCGGTCAGGAGGCCCAGGACCAGTCCTTCACCAAAGGTGGAGGCGCCCGTGCCGCGGGCGATCATGGCCAGTACGGTCGCCATCATCAGGTAGGCGACGAAGGTGACCACGAAGAAGATGGGCTTGGGTCCGTCGGAGGACGAAGGGTCGACCCCGGCTGCTTCCATCCACTTCGTGCCCATGACCTTCGGTTGGTACCAGATGGCGGCCAGGCCGAAGAACGCTATGGCCGCGACGATGATCGCTAGCCAGTTCAGTCCGCTGAGTGAGAGCACGGTCCTCCATTCGTGATGTGCTCGCAGTGTAGGAACGCCGGAGACCTGAGCTTTCACCCGGAGTTCGCCCGCCGGCCCCACCGGGATCGCCCCTACGAGCGGTTGGTGCTTTGATACCTGCTGCCACCTTCATAACGTGGAGCTATGCGGCGCAGGACGAAGATCGTGGCCACGATGGGCCCGGCGGTGGCCGATCTGGACGCGGTCCGGGGGCTGGTGCAGGCCGGGATGGACGTCGCCCGGCTCAACTTCAGCCACGGCGACCACGAGTCACACGTCCGGATGATCAAGTGGATACGCCAGGCCGCCGCCGAGGTGGGCCGTTCCATCGCCATCCTCCAGGACATCCAGGGGCCGAAGACGCGGGTGGGGCACTTCCGGGGCGGCTCTGTCGATCTGCCGCAGGGGGCGACCGTCCGCCTTGCCGTGACCGGGGACGAGGGCGGTCCCGACCTGATCCCGGTCGACTATCCGCGGCTGCCCGACGACGTGGGCACGGGGGCACGGGTGGTGATGGCCGACGGACTGATCGAGGGTCGGGTCACCGGATCGGACGGCGAGGGGTTGACGGTCCTCATCGAACGAGGTGGGGAGTTGCCCGACCGCAAGGGGATCGCCTTCCCCGACAGCGATCTCGAGTTGGGGCCGGTCACCGAGAAGGATCAGGTGGATCTCGAGCTGGGCCGGCAGATGGGCGTGGACTACGTGGCCGCCTCGTTCGTAAAGCGGGGCGAGGACATATCGCAGGTGCGCGAGCTGGCCGGCGGCTCCACCCCGGTCATCGCCAAGGTGGAGCTGGCCCTGGCCTACAGCAATCTCGACTCGATCCTGGATCAGGCCGACGGCGTGATGGTGGCCCGCGGTGACCTGGGCGTCGAGCTGCCGCTGGAGACGATCCCCAATATTCAGGCCAACATACTGCATCGGACCAACCAGGCCGGGCTCATCTCGATAACCGCCACCGAGATGCTGGAGTCGATGGTCACCGCCTTGCGGCCCAGCCGGGCGGAGGTGACCGACGTGGCCAACGCGGTCGCCTCGGGCACGGATGCCGTCATGCTCTCGGCGGAGACGGCGGTGGGGCGCCATCCGGCCCGGGTGGTCGAGGCCATGTCGTCCATCTGTGTGGAGGCCGAGCGCTACCGGGATCAGCAGATGACCGGCGCCGATGCCATAGAGTTCCTGGAGAGCACGATGACGTTCGCCTCGGCCACCGCCAAGGCGGCCACCGAGGCGGCCCGCAACCTGGGGTTCAGGACCATCGTGGCCTTCACCGAGTCGGGTGGCACCGCCCGGTTGCTGTCAAAGTACCGGCCTTCGGCGGACATCATGGTGTTCGCTCCGAGCGGGAGGATCCGGCGCCGCATGGCCCTCTTCTGGGGGGTTACCCCGATCCGGTTCGAGCCGAGGGCGTCCACCGACCTGATGTTCGCCGCTGCCGAGAAGTACCTGGAGAAGGAGGGGGTGTGCGAGCGGGGCGAGGGAGTGGTGATGATCGCGGGCACGCCTCCCAATACCCAGGCCAAGACCAACCTGGTCAAGCTGCACGTGATCGGCGAGCGCCTGAGAGCGTCTTGGAGAGCCGGCCACCGCGGCCGTCCATGAGGCGCCGGGAAGGCGAACTCCCACGGCCTGGCCCGAGGCGGACTACCGGTACCGGGGTCGGCTACCATGCGACCGCCTCGTTGCAGGGTTGCACAGCAGCCGCGACGGTTCCGGGGCTCGATGCGGGAGGAGAATGTTGGGCCAGCTGATCGAAGTCGATCACCTACTGCTGGGGGACGTGGCGGTCTTCGACACCGACCGGAGCCTCTCGGGTCAGGAGGGTGAGACGTACCGGAGCGCCGAGGCGGCCGGACAGGCCGATACCTTCCCCGCCCGGCTGGCGGCCGCGCTGTTCGAGGTGACCCCGTCGCTGACTTCGGTCTACGTGTTTTCCAACACGATCTCGGTGCGCCGCTTCGGAGGCTGGACCGACGACCTCGTGACCGAGATGTCCGACACCATCCGCCACTCGCTCGCCTTCTACCGGGACGACTCCTAACCGTTTCTCTCGAGACTGTGTTGTCGCAGGCAGGGGGATCGGCCGTCCCTAGCTGACCGTTCAGGTTCGGTAGTTCATCATCCACGCCCGATACGACGAGAACGCGAAAATCGCGAGAACACGCCCCACCCCGGCGGGCCCATCCCCCAGCCACCACCTCCTTCGGTCCGTGCGCGGTCCGCTATCCCCCTGCGGGTCCGCTCCCGAATTGATCCCGGTTCCGGTTCCCTCGACGTCGAAAAGCAGGAAACCGGCGGTGCTTGTGGCTGCGGGGCAGTATGCGACGGGTCCGTGACACTTTCAACCCCCTTGTCAGGCGCGGCGCCCGAGGAATCCGCCACGGCCACACGTCGCAGAAACACGGCGACCAAAGACACGGGACGCTAGGTGGTCTGCTACTCGCCGGTTTCGCTTTCTGTGGTCTCGCCTTCCCCGGTCGCGCCTTCCTCCACGAGCTCTTCGGCGTTCGGGTCGGGAGGCAGGGTGACGGGGAAGCCGTCGGGGAAGTCGGGACTGGGCGGGCATGGGTCCCCGGTGTAGTCCTCCGCATCCTCGGGCAGCTGGCACGGGTGGACCTCGAACCGGTGCGCCCAGGGCCGGTAGCGAACCTTCCACTCCTCATGGGAGGTGGTGCCGTCGGTGAAGGCGATGTCTCTGGTAACCGTGACGCTCCATCCATCGGCGCCCTGCTGGACCTCCATCGGTTCGTCCCAGGGCATCACCTCGGGGTTCGGGACGTACTCGGTGGGATAAGGCACCGGTTGGTAGCGCCCCGACACCGAGGCCGTCACCTCCCGATCCGAGTTGTTGCCGTAGAACCTGACGGTGATCGAGGTCCTCGTGTACGCGGTCTTGATGACGAGAGGCGTATCGGTGTCGTTCCGGAACACGAGGTCGGGCACGGGCCAGCTGACCGTGGCCTCGATGCCCATCGGGTAGCGCGAGAAGTAGTAACTGTGGGGCTTGTGGTCGATGACCTCGAGCCCGGCCCAGAACACCGCGTTGTAGAAAGTGCTGGCGAACTGGCTGACGCCGCCGCCCACCTGGTCTTCGATCTCTCCCCGGATGATGGTGGGGGCGGGCAGGAAGCCCCGCTCCAGGGTTCGCTCTCCCACCGTCTCGTTGAGCGAGAGGGTTTCCCCCGGTAGCACGTTGACGTTGTCCATGACATCGGCGAACAGGTGGATGTTCTGGACCCTCGGCTGGCAGCAGTTGTGCTTGGTGGTGAACTCGCTGATCAGGCTGAGCGGACCCATGGCGGCCAGCTCCTGGGCGGTTATCTCGGGCTCCACGCCGGTCTGGAGGGGAAGGGTGGACTGGCGCGATTCCCGGCGGGTCGCCTGGTTGATCGCCCTGATCACCAGGTCGACATCCAAGAGAGCGCCCGGGAATCCCGGGACGTAGGTGATCGTCTCCTGGTCGTCGATCAGGATGTAGGCGTTCCGCGGCGGCGCCTCGAAGCCTGATCGGAGAGGATTCAGATACCCGTTGATCACATCCCGATCGAAGGCGACCCGGAGACCCGGACTCGGGTCCGTGACCACCTCGGTGGTGAGGGCGCGGCCCAGCTGGCCGACATCGAGGTGGAGGGTGGCGGCGGGGTCGGTGCGGGTCAGGGTGACCGGTCCCGCCAGCAGCACGGTGGCCTCTTCCAGAGCCGCGTTCACCGCGGCCCTGGGCAGGACGGGTTGCACCTCGACCGTCGGCAACCGCACCGCGTCGGCGCGGGGTTGGCCGAGTAAGGCTTCGACGATCCGGTTGCGGGCCACGGCCCGATCGATCACGAAGCCGGCTCGGGGGAAGCGTGCCACCGGCGTCGAGCCGCGGATGTCGATACCGCCCTCATCGGGTGCTACCAGAGCCGATTCGTACAGGTCCAGCAGTCCGTCGAGGGCGGTCTCGTCAATGGTTCCCGAGATCGCCCAGGGCAGGCCGGCCCCAGAGTCGTCGCCCCTGCGCTGGAGGTCTTCGAGGATCGCGTCCAACGAGCGGTCTGCCAGCGCCGTGTCGAGCGTGGCGTCCTCGTCCAGGTCGAAGCCGATGGCCGCCGGCAGCAGGCTGAAGCTGGACTCGCTCACCTCGATCCGGATCGGCGTCAGCGCCAGGATGTTCTCCAGGTCGGCGAGCGCGGATATCGCTTCCAGCCGGGAGGGGTCGAGGCGGGTGGTTGCGGTTCCGCCGCCGTTACCCGGTCCGGGGGTGGTGCCGTCCTGGTTCATGATCACCACGGCCAGGACCCCCAGCGCGAGGATCGGAACTCCGAGGAAGAGGACTAGACGGCGCGAACCGGACATGAGGACTCATTGCCAACCACCGCGCCGGATGTTACCCGCCATCCGGGCCTTTTCCGGGAATGTCGTCGGGTCCGGGCTGCTCCGGGGATCCGGGCTTCAGCACCCGGAGGTGGTCGGGGCGCGCGGCGACCGAGAACTTCACCGGCGACCTAAGCAATTCGCCGTCAGCCTGGGCCGGGAACCCGCCGGGTGCCGACACCTCCACGGAGGTGACGCCGGTCCAGACCTCGAGTCCCTCAGCGCCGGACAGCGCGGCGCCGGTGACGACCCGTCGCAGGATGGAGACCAGGCGCCGTCTCGGCAGCTCGCGGGCCACGAGCACCGACAGCGTGCCGGGCTCGTGGGATCCGAAGCGGACGGGGATGCGCCCGAAGTAGGTGTATCGGTCGTACAGGCTGACGAACACGGCCACCGCCCCGGCTGACCGGTCCCTTGTGGTCACCTCCAGATCGGGTGGCCGTTCGGAGAAGCCGGTCCAGGCGACCGAGGCAGCCGAGCGGGCATAGTGCAGCCCCGAGAAGCGGTACTTGCGATGAGGCTCCTGCTCGGCCCGCTCCACGACGGCGGCGTCGAACCCGGCGCCGCACGAGAACGTGGCCAGCCGGCTCTCCACGCCCGACTCCCCATGGTCGAGGGTGAGCATGGCGGTCGGCACGGCCGCCACCGGCGGTCTCCCGCAGATGAACTCGGTGGCGGCCCGGGGATTGCGGGGGAGGCCCAGTATCCGGGCGAGCACGTTGGTGGTTCCCGCCGGGATGATCCCGAGGGCGGTGCCGGTCCCGGCTAGGCCGTTGGCTATGTGGTGGACCACGCCGTCCCCGCCCATGGCGACCACCACGTCGAACCGGTCGGCTGCGGCGGCGGCGCTGATCGATCGGGCCTCGGCGGTGGTCCCGGGCCACTCGGTCTCGACCTCGTAGCTCTCCCGGAGCCGCGCCACCACCGATCGGTGGAGCCCGCCGGTGAACCCGGAGGCCGAAGGATTGGTACAAAGCAGGATCCGCGCCATCCGGCCAGGTTAGGAGGGGATCCCCTGCTTACCTGTTGGCCGGGGGCGTGTGGGTTGCGCCGCCAAAGGGATCCCCGTTGGTATCCTGAGAGCACAGCCCGATCCCGAGAACGGACCGCGCAGTCATGGAAGTAGTACATCCGGCCGACATCGATGAGGCCGTCGGTGCGCTTGCCGCGCATCCCGAAGCCGTGCTGCTGGCGGGAGGAACCGACCTGATGGTGGAGGTCAACTTCGACCAGATCCGCCCGGAGACGGTCGTGGCGTTGCGGAGGCTGGAAGACATCCAGGACGTCTCCCGGCGCCGGATCGGCGCGGGCGTGACCTTCCGGCGTCTCGAGTCGGGTGACCACACCGCCCTCGCGCAGCTGGCCCGCACCATCGGCTCTCCCCAGATCAGGGCGGCGGGGACCATCGGCGGGAACATCGGGACCGCCAGCCCGGCAGGAGACTCCCTTCCCTTCCTCGCCGGCCTGGACGCCGAGATCGAGCTTCACTCCACGTCGGGAACGCGCCGGCTGCCCTGGGACGAGTTCTTCACCGGTGTGAAGCGGACGGCCCGCCGTCCCGACGAGCTGATCACCGCCGCGGTGCTGCCGGAGGATCTCCCCGACTTCCAGGAGTTCGCCAAGATCGGCCAGCGAAGCGCCATGGTCATCTCCATCGTCGCGGCCTGCGTCTTCAGGTGGCGGGACGGCCGCACCCGGGTGGCGCTCGGCTCCGTGGGCCCCACGCCGATCCGGGCCCGGCGGGCCGAGGAGATGATCTCGGAGGAAGCCGATCCCGGCCCGGCGGCGCTCGAGGAGTTCGCCCGGTTGGTGTCAGAGGAGGTGAGCCCCATCACGGATCATCGGGGGACCAGCGACTACCGGCGTCACGCCTCCGGCGTCCTGGCCCGCCGCCTACTCGAAAGGTGCCTGTCGTCATGAGAGTGCAGATGACCGTGAACGGTGAGGCACGGGTGTGCGACGTGAAGGGTTCCGAGAGCCTGCTGTTCGCCCTCCGCGACTACCTCCATCTGACCGGCTCCAAGGGGGCTTGCGAGCAGGGGGAGTGCGGGTCGTGCTCGGTGCTGCTGGATGGGGAGCTGGTGTGTTCCTGCCTGGTGATGGCGGCGGACGCCGAGGGTTCGGAGGTCGTCACGATCGAAGGCATGGGCGGGCCGGAACTCCATCCCGTGCAGAAGGCCCTGGTGGATTCGGGGGCGGTGCAGTGCGGCTTCTGCACCCCGGGTTTCGTGGTCGCCGCGGCGGCTCTCCTCGAGGAGAACCCGACCCCTTCGTCCGACGAGATGCGCGAGGCATTGGCCGGCAACATCTGCCGGTGCACCGGTTACGGCGCCATTCTCCGAGGCCTGGAGACGTTGGTGGGGGGCCGATGACCACCCGGGTGAGGTCCCGCACCGTCCGGGATGGCGTCGGCGAGTCGACCTCCCGAACCGACGGGATCCCGAAGGTGGACGGTACCTACCTCTACTCGGGCGATCTCTACATGGACCGCATGCTCTTCGGCGCCACCCTCCGGAGCCCCCATCCGAAGGCGAGGATCACCGGGCTCGACATCGGCCCTGCCGTGGCCATGACCGGCGTCCATGCCGTCCTCGTCGGCGACGACGTCCCGGGTCTCAATGCCTTCGGTCTGGAGTCCACGGACCAGCCGATCCTCGCCACGGACCTGGTCGAGTACTGGGGCCAGGCGGTGGCGCTGGTCGCGGCTGACAACCCCGAGACCGCTCGCCGGGCGGTGGAAGCCATCGAGATCGAGTACGAGGTGCTGGAGCCGCTCACCGACCCGGAGGAGGCCGACCGCCGGGACTCCGCGTTCCACCGGGCCAGATGTCGGCGAGGCCCCCAGGATGCGTCCGGGGCCGTGGTCGTGGAGGGCTACTACGAGGTGGGGATGCAGGACCAGGCCCCGCTCGGCACCGAGTCCGGCCTGGCGATTCCCGACGGGCAGGGCGGGGTCGATCTCCACATCGCCACCCAGTGGACCCATGTGGACCGTGATCAGATCGTGGCCGGCCTGGGGGTGGACGAGGACATGGTGCGGGTCCACCATGCCGGGGTCGGGGGCGCTTTCGGGGCGCGGGAGGATGTCAGCCTCCAGATCCACCTCTGCCTGCTCGCCCTGTACACGGGACGGCCAGTGAAGATGGAGTACAGCCGGGCGGAGAGCTTCGTGGGCCACGTCCACCGCCATCCGGCCCAGCTGTGGATGCGCCATGAGGCCGATCCCGACGGAACCCTCCGCCGCATCGAGGCGAGGATCATCATCGACGGGGGCGCCTACCGCTCGACCAGCGACTCGGTAGTGGGCAACGCTGTCTACCACGCCGCCGGTCCCTACCGGTGCGACTCGGTGTCGGTGGAAGGGGTGGCCGTACGGACCAACAACCCGCCCTGCGGAGCGATGCGGGGCTTCGGGGCGGTGCAGGCCTGCTTCGGTCACGAGGCCCAGATGGACAAGCTGGCCGATGCCTTGGGCATGGACCGGGTGGAGCTCAGGATCCACAACGCCGTGCGCCGCGGGGATCCTCTGGCCACATCGGGGCAGGTGATCGACACGTCGGCGCCGGTCACAGAGATTCTCGAGAGGCTTCGCCGCATGCCCCTGCCGGATGAGAACCGCAGCGACGATCCACGCCTGTTACCGGGCGGTACCGGGCTGACCACCTCCCGGCCGATGGTGAGGCGGGGGGTCGGGTACGCGGTCGGGCTCAAGAACCTCTGCTTCTCGGGCGGCTTCGACGACTACGCGGAGGCCAGGGTCGCCATAACCCCGTTCGGTGTGGAGGTGCACACGGCGGCGGTCGAGGTGGGCCAGGGTCTCGGAATGGCGTGCGCGCAGATCGCACGGACCGTCCTCGGCATCGAGGATGTGGTGGTCTACTACGACGACACGTCCAAGATCGGGTCGGCCGGCTCCACGTCGGCCTCCCGCCAGACCCAGATGACCGGGGGAGCGGTCATGGAGGCGGCGCGGATGGCCCGCCGGATCGCCCTGGAGCGGGGCGGGGGCGACGAACTCGATGGCGAGGGAGTCTGGAAGGACGGAGTCCTCGTGACTCCGATGGAGGACCTGGTCGGACGGGAGAGCATCGAGTACCACACCCGGTTCCACCATCAGCAGACGGACGCGCCGGATGACAACGGCCAGGGCGACATCCACGTGGACTTCGCCTTCGCGGCGCATAGGGCCGTGGTCGATGTGGACCAGGAACTGGGGCTCTTCCGGGTGGTGCAGGTCGACACGGTCCAGGACGTGGGCTTCATGATCAACCCCAGGTCGGTGGTGGGCCAGATAGAGGGCGGGACCATGCAAGGGATCGGCCTGGCCACCCTCGAGGAGATCGTGGTCGAGGACGGCGTGATCAAGAACCCCACCTTCACCGACTACCTGCTGCCCACCTTCCTGGACGCCCCGCCCATAGAGATCGAGGTGATCGAGGAACCGAGTTCGTTCGGCCCCTTCGGCGCCAAGGGAGTGGGGGAGCCGCCCACCGTCTCGTCCACGGCCGCAGTGGTAGCCGCCATCCGCGACGCCACCGGCCTGGAACTCAACCGCACCCCCGTGAGACCCGAACACGTCGCCCTCGGTTCTCGCGTTGGGGTCCATCTTGACCCGGATGGATAAGGTAGAGCGCCGGATGGGAAAGATGGAGAAGAGTGTTACTACTCTGATAGGAAACGTCACCGGCCTTATGGCGGACAGGGAAGCTCTAACCGACCGAGTGTCGGGTCTAGAACAAGCGGGCTAGCCCCCCGCCATCTACGAGCACGGTATAGACAAGGTGTCGAGGGACGAACTCATCCGTAAGATTGTTACCGCCGTCACGATCCTTCTGGTTCTGATCGTCGGGGTAGCCGCTGGCTATCTGATCTCCGAGAACATCCCGACGCCGACCACTACCACTCTGCCGGTATGCGGGCCGGACGACATGGTTGGAGAAGTGCTAGGGCGCTGCATACCTACCGCCACAACTAGCACCACTAGACCCCAGCCCACCACCACCTCAACCACAACCCGAGCCGCCACAACGACAACTATGGCGAATGAGGGACCGGCCACCACTACCTCAACCGTCCCACCCACCACTGTTCCGGTAGCGATCGATCTGTGGGAGGAAGCCCGCTGGGTGAATGCCTGGCCAGAGGAACCGCCATCGCTCCCGGTGCTAGAGGCCATAGTGCGGGTGTCAAACGCTCTCGATATAGCCTCAGCAACCCCGGGATCAACCCAGGCCCGCCTTTACGTCTGCTTTGCTCTTCTCGACCTGTTAGGCACCTTGGAGTTTGATAACAGCCTCCACACCGGGGGAAGCGAATGGGACTGGGCCGAGGCGGGGCGGATGGTCGAAGCGACCACAACCTTCGCCGACCACGTCTGTGACTACCTCAACTGACGGGCTACCGACCCGCCCGACAGTGTCGACTGGAACGCTCAGGTCCACTTATGAGTCAATCACACAAATGAGGATCTGACTGTTTTGGTTATGTCATATTGAATCGTCTCGAGTCGTCTCATGGAGCCCGGACCGCGCAGATACACGGCTTGTGGGCAGTGGGTGCGACCATCGGCGCCCGTCGTTCTGTTCGCTGGTGAGATCACAACCACTCAGTGATGGGTGTCGACAGGAACCATCCGATGTCGATTCCCCCGCCGCCGACTAGCAGAGTTCGGGATGGTCGGTGGGCATCGGAGAAGGCGTCGATCCCCGGCTGGGCTCGGGGCGCGCGACCGCTCTTGACCTCGATGGCTACCAGCCGGTCGCCGGATCGGACGACGAAGTCGACCTCGCGGTTGCGATCCCTCCAGTAGTAGACCTCGCAGAGGCCCGCCGAGGCGGCGTTCGCCAGGTGGGCGCCGATTGCCGACTCCACCACCCGGCCCCAGAAATCCGGACGTTGACGAGCCTCGTCAAAGCCCGAGCCGGACAGGGCGGCGATAAGAGCCGTGTTGAGGACCTGTAGCTTGGGGCTGGATGACCGGCGCCGCACTACTCCGCCCGAGTACTTCCGGAGACCGATCACGAGCCCGGCTCCGCCCAACAGGTCGAGGTAGTGGGCGATGGTCGTGGTGTTGCCGGCATCCTGGAGTTGCCCGAGCATCTTCGTGTAAGAGAGGATCTGACCCGAGTAGGCACATCCGAGGTTGAACACCTGTCTCAGAAGGGCTGGTTTGTCCACACGGGAGAGCAGCAAGATGTCCCGCGACAGAACGGGTTCTATGAGCGAATCTCGGATGTAGCGAGCCCAACGATCCGGTTGCTGCACTAGCGAGGCAGCCCCCGGATATGCCCCGTAGAAGATGTACTGTTCGACATCCCAGCCGAAGGCAGTACGCATCTCGTCGAAGCTCCAGTGGGGTGCCCGTATCGATTCGAACCGACCGGCCAGGCTCTCGCCGAGGCCTCGCCGGACCAGCAGTGGGGCAGAGCCGAGGATGACAACCTTCAGGGGTCTGGCCAGGCGGGTGTCCTCATCCCACAGGTACTTGACCACCTCGGACCACCCTGGGACCTTCTGTATCTCGTCCAGGACGAGTACCGCCCCGTCCCGATCGGCCCGATCAACCAGCAGACGGGCTGCCTCCCACTGCTGTTCGATCCAACGCTCCGGATGTGCTGTCGGGAGATCAGCGGTCGCGTAGTGCGTCGGGAGCCCGGACCGCTCGGTCGCCTGGAGCACCATGGTGGTCTTACCGACCTGTCGAGGTCCGGTAACCACCTGGATGAACCGGCGCGGTTCGGACAACCTGCGCGTGAGCTCGTCGGCTTGGGGCCTTACGAAGCCAGCGGACACAGGATCCGGAAACATGAGATGGCCTAGCTCTTGCCGGAGAAACGGACCCAGTCTAACGAATTACTCAACATACTGAGTAATTTTACTCAAAGTATTGAGTAAATCGACACTGCGGTTTCTGTCAGGCGGTTCCCAGGAGGTCTTGGAGCCTGGACAGACCGGTTACCAGGTCATCGTCGCCTAGGGCGTAGGAGAAGCGGGCGTACCCGGGTGCCCCGAATGCCTCGCCCGGAACGAAGGCGACTCCGGCCTGGTCTATGCAGACGTCGGCGAGTTCCAGGGAGGTGGCGGGGCGGGCGTCGCCGACGCGGCGGCCGAGTGCTCCGCGAACAGAGGCGAAGCAGTAGAAGGCCCCTTCGGGTTCGATGCATTCGATGCCCCGGGTCTCGTTGAGCATCCGGTGCATGATCTTCCGGCGCCGATCGAAGGCCTCCCGCATCATGTGGACGTCGTCGAGGGGGCCGGACACGGCCGCGACGGCGCCGGCCTGCGCGATGTTGCCGACGTTGGACGTCAGGTGGCCCTGCAGCTTGGTCGCCCCTCTGATCACGTGGTCCGGAGCGACCATCCAGCCGACCCTCCAGCCGGTCATGGCGTAGGTCTTCGCCACCCCGTTGACGATCACGCAACGTTCGGCCAGTTCCGGGACCTCCACCGGCAGCGACGCGAACGAGGCGTCCCCGTACACGAGGTGTTCGTAGATCTCGTCGGTCAGCACCCACACCCCGCGATCCACCGCCCAACGGCCGATCTCCGCTACTTCCGCGGCGCTGTACACCGCACCGGTCGGATTAGAGGGGGAGACGAAGATCAGCAGCTTGGTCCGGGGGGTGTAAGCGGCCTCCAGTTGGTCCACTGTCACCTTGAACCCGCTGGTCTCATCGGTGTCGATGGGGATGGTTACCCCGCCGGCCAGTTCCACCACCGCCGGGTAGGTGACCCAGAAGGGCGCCGGCAGCAGCACCTCGTCACCGGGATCGACCAGGCAGTGGATCCCCGTGTAGACGCCCTGCTTGCCCCCGTTGGTGACGATCACCTGCGACGGCGCCACCTCGTAGCCCGAGTCCCGCAGGGTCTTGTCGGCAACAGCCTCCCGCAGTTCCGGGAGGCCGGGCGCCGGGGTGTACTTGTGCATGGCAACGTCGGCGGCAGCGGCTCTGGCGGCCGCCACGATCGGTTCGGGGGTGGGGAAGTCCGGCTCGCCCGCGCCGTAGCCGATCACGTCGTGACCGGCGGCCCGCAAGGCCCTCGCCTTGGCGGTGATCGCCATCGTGGCCGATTCGGCCATGGATTCGATTCGCTGCGATAATCCTGACATCACGTTCTCCGCATCGGGGTCCTGGAGAGGGAACGATAGACATGCAAGAAGACACCTCGATCCGTATCCCGCGCCATCTGCTGCCCGCCGACGGCCGGTTCGGATGCGGCCCCACCAGGGTGCGCCAGAGCACGTTGGACCGCCTCGCGGAATCGGGCTCGTCCTACATGGGCACCTCGCACCGCCAGCTCACGGTGCGGCATATGGTCGGGCGGGTCCGGTCCGGGCTCACCGAACTGTTCGACCTGCCCGACGGCTACGAGGTGGTGCTCGGCAACGGCGGCGCCTCCGGTTTCTGGGACGCTGCCGCCTTCGGCCTGATCGAACGGGCCAGCCAGCACCTCAAGTTCGGAGCGTTCTCCTCGAAGTTCGTCGGAGTGGTTTCCGGCGCCCCCCACCTTGAAGAGCCCGACGTGATCGAGTCGCCGCGCGGTACGCATCCCATGCCGTCTCCATCGGACCGCATCGATCTCTATGCCCTAACCCACAACGAGACCTCCACCGGGGTCACCATGCCCGTCCGGCGGGTGGAGGCGGACGGCCTGACCGTGGTGGATGCCACGTCCGCGGCCGGGGCGACGCAGGTCGACCCCAGGCAGTTCGACGTCTACTTCTTCTCGCCGCAGAAGGCCTTCGGAGCGGACGGCGGGCTGTACTTAGCCCTGTGTTCGCCGAGAGCGCTGGAGAGGATCGAGAGGATCGCGGGATCGGGCCGGTGGATTCCCCCGTTCCTGTCGCTGTCGTCTGCGGTGTCACAGTCGGTCAAGGACCAGACCTACAACACCCCCGCTCTCGGCACGATCTTCATGCTGGCCGACACCGTGGAGTGGATGAACGCGCAGGGCGGCCTGGCCTGGTCCTCCGAGAGGTGTGCCGCCAACGCCGCGTTGCTCTACGGATGGGCCGAGAAACACCCGATGGCGGAGCCGTTCGTGCCGGAGCCGAGCATGCGCTCGCAGGTCGGCGCCACCATCGACTTCCACCGGCCGTTGTCCTGGGCCCATCTGGCCGCCACCCTGCGGGCCAACGGGATCGTGGACACGGAGCCCTATCACAAGGACGGAAACCATCTCCGTATCGGGCTCTGGCCCTCCATACCCCGCTCGGATATGGAGGCGTTCATCGCCTGCCTGGAGTATGTGATCGAAGCGAGCCTCAATTAGTTGCTAGTTTGTAACACTACTAACTAGCAACTGACAAATAGTAACTAATCGCGTCCGAGCAGTTTCTTGGCGCCCTTCGCCACACTGGAGCCCACCGTGGAGGCGACCAGGGAAACGCCTTTCACCTCTCCGGCTTCGATAGCGGCGGCATCCTCGGGGTCCTCCGCCCCGAGCTTCGCCTCCAGGCAGTCCACGAACTGCTGGATCAGGCGCTGCGTGAGCTGGTTCAGGAGCCCGGTACGGCCGAACTGCGCCGCCGTGCCGGAAATGGTGATGTCGGCATCGACGGCCACCGTGGTGCCTCCATCCGAGGCCGCCAGCGCGTAGTCCACCGTCACGTTGCCTCGCGAACCGCCCCGCCTATCCACACCCTTGCCGACGATGTTGCCGGTCATCGTCTCCGGGTCGGACGTGATGGTGGCCCGGCCCTCGAACCGAGCCGTCATCGGGCCGAGCCGGACCGAGACCGATCCGGTGTAGCTGCCGTCGCCGTGGTCGTCGGTGAGCTCCGCGCCCGGCATGCATTGGGCCACCGATGCCACGTCCTGGAAAAAGCCGAACACGTTGGCGGGAGCGCCGGCCACCTGGAACTCTTGCGTGATCTTCATCTTTACCTCCCGAGACTCGGGCATGGTAGTGGCGCTGTCCGGCATGGCCGCTGCCCGGTAACCCGCCCGACCATCCGACCCGTCTCAACCGGCGGTCCACTCCTTTGCTGAAGCCCGCGCCTCGTCCACGTTCACCTTCGCCAGCAGGAAGCCTCCGATCACGAAGAACGCGACGATCGAGAGAACGGCCGGGCGCCCGGATCCGGTCCTGTGGCTCACGACGCTGAACACGAGCGGCCCCCAGATGGCCGAGAACTTGGAGAAGACGCTGTAGAAGCCGAAGAACTCGGCGGCGGCCTGCTCCGGAATCATCGTCGCGTACAGGCTGCGGCTGAGCGCCTGCACGCCCCCGAGCACCCATCCGACCACCAAGGCGATGATGTAGAACGGCATGGCCTCTCCGGCGGGCAGGAAGTAGGCCGCCACGACGATGAGGGACCAGCCGACCAGAGACCAGATTATGGCCCGCTTCGCGCCGATCCGGTCAGCAAGCATCCCGAAGAAGAGCGCCCCCCCGAAGGCGACGAACTGGACGATGAGAAAAGCCGTCGAGATCTCCGCGAGTTCGAGATCCAGGGTCTCGGATGCGTACGACCCCGAGATGTTGATCACAGTCTGGGTACCGTCGTTGTAGAAGAGAAAGGCCACCACGAACAGCAGCAGTTGCGGGTACCCGACCAGCTTCCTGGCCGTGCCGATGGTCCTGCCGAAGCCGATAGCCGCATATGCCCGCCAGGGTCGCATCCCGCGGTAGCGGGAGGGCAACGGGGAGGCCTCGCCCACCTCCGGCAGGCGGCGCAGGGCGTAGGCGGCGAACCCCATCCACCACAATCCGGAGCCGAAGATCACGACGCGGGCGGCACCGCTGGTCGACAGCCCCGTGAAGCCGCCGTCTCCGCTGGACAGGATCAGGGCCAGACCCAGCGCAAGATAGAGCCCACCGCCCACGTAGCCGAAAGCGTAGCCCTTGGAGGACACCCGGTCGATGGTGTCGTCGGTGGTCAGGCCCGGCAGGAACGCGTCGTAGAAGACGTTGGACGCCACGAACCCGATGTGGGCGGTGACGGCTATCACGAGGAACAACGGAACCGCGCCGTCGGGCACGAAGGGCAGCATCAGCGCCAGGACTCCCCCCGCCACGGCGCAGTTGCGGAGGAACCTGCGCTTGGCCGAGTTGAAATCGGCGATCGCCCCGAGGATCGGCATGCTCAGGAACAGGACCGTGGAGCCGATGGACACCACGGCCGCCCAGATGGTCTCGGCCGACCAGCCGTTCCACCCGCCTTCAGGCACGATCACCGAGGAGAAGAACGGGGCGACCACCGCGCCGAGAGTGGTGATGAAGGCGGAGTTGGCCCAGTCGTACATGGCCCAACCGAAGATGGTCTTGCGGTCGTTTCGTACCAGCTCGGTCAAGCGTCGGAATCCAGGATCGGGGACTATCGGACGGTAGCACCGGCCGGGTCCGGCGCTAGTTGTCTCAGGGCGATACTGTCTCGGCATGCGCAGATGGGCCACGGCACCGATCGTTCTCGTGTTGACGCTGGTGGCTTGCGGCGCGCCCGAGCAGCCCGATGTGGTCACGGCGCCGACCACCACGACGTCCACCCCCACCTCGACCACGGCGGCGCCCGTTCTGGCAAGCACTACGACCTCCGTGGCGGTGGCCGAAGTAGACACCACGGAGCGGATATCGGAGGAGGTACCCGAGCCGACCACTACGACCTCGCCTCCGTCAACGGTGGCCGCTTCGGAGATTGTGACCACCACGACCCTCCCGCCGCTCCGTTCCCTCGCCTATCGCGAGGTGGCGAACCTACCGTTCCCGATCGATCTGGCGCCGGTGCCCGGAACCTCCCTCCTGGCAATCGCCTCGAAGGAGGGCCGCGTGTGGCTGTACGGGGCCGGCGGGCTCGCCGGCGCGCCGTTTCTCGACATCAGCGATCGGGTCCGCAACCGGGGCGAGCAGGGCCTGCTGGGATTCGCCTTCCATCCCGACTACCCGGATTCCGGCCGCCTCTTCGTCCACTACTCGGCGCTTAACGGGGACACGGTCTTGGCGGAATACACGGTTGCGGACGGTGCGGTGGACGCAGAGGGGGCCGTGCTGTTCCGCCTTGCCCAACCCGCCGCCAACCACAACGGAGGGACGATCGCCTTCGGCCCCGACGGCTACCTCTACGTGGGCCTCGGCGACGGCGGCGGGGCGAATGACCAGTTCGGCCACGGCCAGAACGAGCGGACCCCCCTGGGCGCCCTGCTCCGGTTCGATGTCTCCGTGCCCGGCATTGCGTCTCCCGCCCCCGGCAATCCCTTCCCCGCGCCGGATGTGTGGTCGATCGGCCTTCGCAATCCGTGGAGGTTCGTGATCGACCATCCGTCCGGCCTGATCGTCATCGCCGACGTGGGCCAGAACCTCTTCGAGGAGGTCTCGGTGGCGCCGGTCGCCGCCGGCGGGTTGAACTACGGCTGGCCGATCACCGAAGGGCTCCACTGCTTCGATCCCCCCTCGGACTGCGATGCCTCGGGCCTGACCCTCCCGGTGTTGGAAATCTCGCACGCCGACTCGGGGACCTGCTCGATCACCGGGGGAGTGGTGTACCGGGGTGCGGAGATCCCCGAGCTGTACGGGCACTACCTGTTCTCCGACTACTGCGGCGGCTACCTGCGCAGCTTCCCGATAGAGGAACCCTTCGACGAACCGCACGACTGGACCGACCAGGTCGGCAACGCCGGGCAGGTGGTCGCCTTCGGTACGGACCACGCCGGAGAGGTATACGTCCTCACCGCCTCCGGTTCAGTCCTCCGCCTGGAAGCCGACCGCGGATGACCACAACCGCTTAGATACCGAGGTCAACCGGTCAATTGGTAATCGAAAGGGTTGAGGAACGCTACGTCCA
>JAPPGV010000062.1 GCA_028821235.1 bacterium | reverse complement strand
GGGGGTGGGGAATTTCAGTGATCAACTCCGGGGATTTTCAATGACCATCAACAGTTATGCTGACGTGCGTATGCGAACATGAGAGCGACGAACGCTTCCTCGTTGATTATGGCCCGCCCTCCATCTTCCACGGCATCAATCTTAGGGTCGCTCTTCCGTTTACACTTGAAAATCACACCGCGAGCGACTGGTGACCACCCAAGTACAGCTGCGTTGGCTAAATGGAATGCGTCGTGGAACCTGTATCCGCTATCATCATATGTATTATCTCCCAGTTTGCTCCCGACCCGCTTACCTTGCCACATGACTTCGATAATCGGCTCTGGACGTGCGGGATCTTTGACAGGCCGAATTATCACCTCAAATGTGCGCGGTAGCTGCTCGCTTCGATGGAAGTCGGCATCGAAGTGTTCGACCGGAGTACGTTTTGGTCGTACCCCTGCCGAAACAGGTGGCCATCTGTCGGATGCCTTCTTCAGATTGAATTCGGCTATCTCTTCTAAAGATAGCCCAAACTTGACCGCAGCGTTGGCGAGATACCACAGAATATCTCCTAGCTCTTCCTTAATGTTGGCGCCAAAGAGTTCATATGCCGTTCCATCTCGTAAGAACTTCTTGTACCCGGCTATCAATGTACCAATCTCCCCAGAGAGGCCAAGCAACGGTGGCAATCGAACGTCGATTCCCTTACCCATGGTGTCCGGTAGGTGGTCTGTCTGCTGTGCCCTTCGTTGATACTCGGAGAGAGTGAGTGGAACATGTTCGGTCGTCATCGGGGTACCCTTCGGATTGGTCGTGTTTGGTCTGGTGGGTCAACCGTCTGGCAGCTTAGGTAGTCTACGACTGCGGCCTGAACGGCGAAAGCCCTCAAGTACTCAAGTGGTAACCATCCGTAGCCGCCTGCCCCCCAACGCTGTCCCCAACTGTTACGGACGAGAAGCCGGCGGAGCCGACGGTCGTGATCCGTCGCCGCGCCAAGTGCGACTATAGAGTGGTAATCACCCGTTGGTGCGGTAACGGCGGGCACGGATATTTCTCCCGTATCTGTGGGGTTTTCGAACTCGAATGTTATCTCTACTACGAGAACGACTGGGAGCCGGGCTGCGAGTGCGTCTTCGATGAGTACTTCAGTACCGTCATGGGCCAGAGGCAGGTGGGTCATTCGAGCTGTGTACCAGTCGTCGGCCAAGGCAGCGGCGGGTGGAGTTTCGGTAGCAAGCCCGATCTTTGGGTTGTAGGGCCAAACTGCTAGCAGTGGCTGCCCTTCGGCGGACAAAGCGATACCAACTGCATCAAGTGTCGTACCGCCTGTCGTGGCAATACCTGATCGTACGCAGTGACCCCACAGGGATTCTGGCGCTAGCGCTCTTGGCGTGATGTTTCCTGTATGGCTACGAGTTGCTTCATGCGCTAACGACACGGAGAGCGGGAGGCAGAGCGGGCGGGGCCCCTGCTCGTAAACCCCGGGTTGTATCTGGTTGCGTAGGTCGACGGAAGGTCGGGACAGGCTGGTAGATCGGCTAGCTGAAGTGATCACGTGAGGGGCTCATCAGTTATGGGTTCTGAGTGAGATCCCCAGACTTGAGCCGGAGGCACGCCAAGCGTGGGCCCACCCTCAGTCGAGCTTGTGAGCTGTTCGATTGATATTCCATACCGGCGGGGTTCTACAAGCGCGGTCAGAGAATATTGCTCGGCTGGGCCAGCATCGTTGTATGAGGATATGTAATTCAGCCTAAGGTTGACGGAACCTGGACTCTCGAATCGCACTGCAAGCGCACGCTGACCACTCGTGCCCACCACGGGAGGTTCTGCAGCACTGTCTGGCAGTGACAGTCGGCTGAGGGACGAGTCCATGAAGAGTGCGCGATCCAGCATGTGAGGTTGCTCAGAGACCACGGATGATCGGGGCATGAAGTAGCGATCCCCAACCACTTTGGCGCCGTTGCCTAGATCCACGTTCCGCCTCGGAGTAAGTGGATTGGCTGCATCGCCGGGAACAACGTCCGAACCTGGCTTTCTAACCGGGGCCCCTCGATCGGCCTTCTTCATCTGGTCGAGAAACGAGAGTGCCCGCGCGGACGAATCCAAACCGTCAAATGACTCCGCTCTGGGCAATGGCGGCGGTTCAGCTGTCTGAGGCCGTTGGGTCTCTTGACCTGTAAAGACCCACCTGTAGCCAGTGCTGCGATTCTCAGGCAGTAACAGCACAACCTCATCGTCAATCCGCACGCTGAGCTGATGACCATGCCAGTCCTCGTCCACAGGCCATACGTCCGCGTTGCCGCTGACCGGACGCCGTCCCAGCCCGATCTTTGTCTTGACTTCGAGTGGTGGCGTAGCGAGAAGATCGACAAGGCGCCTGTAGTCTATGAGTTCGAAGTTCGCGAGTTGGCGTACGGCAGCTTCGTAACTGACACCCGACTCGCGGGCTACCGTGTAGGCATCTACTGCAGATATATCGTCTCCGACACCGAGGCGAGACAGGGTGCCGAATACCAGAGGCGGCGGCATGAGCAGAGCTGCAGCGAAGATCTGAGCGAGATGTTCGGATTCATTGTCTGGTGTTGTGCCGAGGATCTCATTTTCACTGTCGAGTGCCTGGGTTTTGGCATGACCGAGGCGCCAGTGGCCGAGTTCATGGGCAGCTGTGTAGCGCTGTACAGCAACGGGGCGCTCTGTGGTGATGAGCACGCCGCCGACTCCTTCGGGAATAAAGGCTCCAAGCAGGCGACCTAGGGGTTGGAACGCCAACCAGAGTCCGACTCGTTCACACAATCCGAATACATCGACTTGATGGGCGGGATCTACGCAAGCTTCGGCGAGGAGTTCATTCGCCGAAGCGACTGCTCTAAGCCGACGGCCGCGGTAGTCAGTCGTCATACTATCTAGATCGAGTTGATGTGTCCCCGCGCGAACTAGGGCGACCGGCACCCGCTAGGAACTCAGCAAAGCGCAAGACCTGTTCCTTGTCGCCTTCGGATAGGACAGCTGTCGCTCGGAACAGCGGCGTAGAGAAGTCCGTCTCTTCAGGTTCTTCGCCAAGTAACCAGCCGACTGGTCTTCGGTACAGCCGAGCCAATCGGCGGAGTTCAAGCGATGACACACGGCGTTTCCCAGTTTCGAACGCAGAGATACTCGCCCGAGGTATACCCAGCACTGCCGCCACATCTTCTTGAAGTAACCCTATGTAATTACGGGCTTCCCGAAGCCGCTCGCCAAGTTGTTCCTGCTCCATCTCGTCGCTCGTAGCACCCCAATCTTGCCCGTGATCTGTCATTCCTTCTCCTTAGTATTTCCGAGTGTTCTGTCAGCCCGGTGCCGTTCACCGATGTAGGTCGACACAGCGAATGCGATAGCCCATCCCTGCTCGTGCGAGACGGAAACGTGCACGCAGCCAGCACCAACTCCTTCTGCGGCGGCGCTAGCGCTGCGATGTAACCGAACCCTGAGCGCGCCGGTGGTAACACGTGTTATCTCGACATCAACCGGATCAACATCGCCAAGTCCTCTTCCAAGCGCCTTCATCACAGCTTCTTTGGCCGCCCAGCGCGCAGCGAGGCGTTCGACAATGCCTTCAGCATCCTCTGTCTCTCTCGCTGTCCAATAGTTGTCAACAAATGCGCCTTGGTCCGATTCGAGCAGCCGCTGCAAAGTCTTAACGTGCACTAGGTCAACACCAACACCGAGGATCCCACACATCTGAGTATCTAGGCACAGTGAGTCATCTCCAGATTCGACTGAGTCGATCACCGGCATTGCCCTAACTGTTGCAACTAGCCAACGCTGCGCGCGCCTCATTGAGAACAGCACGTGGATTCGGACGACTCCCTAGTTGGGCGTCGGCCAGTGTTGAATGAACAACTAGCTCGCCAAGGTCATACCCGGACTGTTGGCACACAAACTGCATGAGCCATGAGAGACCCAGATAGTTCCCGTATGCTTTGCTTACAAAGTAGTGATGGCGGTACATAGCAGTGCAATGCAGTCGACCTTCAAACAGTGTGAAGTCAACATGTACGAGACAAAGAAAGCCACGAATACGTTTGTCCGTGACAGCATAGACTTGTAATCCGATGGGAAGTTGGCTCTCTGGGATGCAGTATGCCGAGAGATCGATGTCGAGAGCGTTGTGGGTCCGGCGGCCGTTACTGTGCTCGCTCCGGAGGCGCAGAATACGCTCTTCTAGTTGGTTGTGGCCTCCCGCCTCATTCCCAGGCCAACTGATAATCCGTGAGAAATAGGTCCCCCTGCTACTCCCCCTAGCAGTCAATAACAACGGCAACATTGAATTATACCGAACATAGAGTCGCTCGCCGGCTTCATCAATGACCTTCTTTGTATCCTCGTCCATGTTTGGCTTCCAGTCCGCACCAGGGTCGTCATACAGGTCTCTCGGAAATATCGTGCCAGCAACGGTCGCGACGCTTTGCTCATCGTCATAGGGACCCAGGGCGCCGTCCAGCACCTCGCGGACTTCCCCGACCTCAGCTCCAGGATCTGTGATCGTTGTAACGAGATTGGGCAACCGGCCCCCTCGAGCGTCCAGGGCTGCCTGAAGGCCCCAAAGCCAGGCCTCGCTCACCGTCTTAGCTGGAGTCAGGGCGTGGCTCATTGGGAAGCCATGTTGGAGGACACGGTGTCGAGCGCGCCGCGAAGTACGCGCGCGAGCCCAGCCATGCTCCGGAGGTCTGGCCCTTGAGTGCTCGCTAGGTTGACCAGCTTTGGTTTACCGACCGTGCTGCCTACCTGGCTGATGAGCCAGACGGCAACCATGCTGCTGATACTCGGAGACCCATCACCCGCCAATTCTTGGAGGGAGCAACTCGGCGCGCCTGCCTCTCCCAATATCTGCTCCAGGTAGCCCCGTATTTCACCTTCGGACGCCCCCGCCAACGACGGGAGTCCGACACTGCTGGTCGTGGGTTCGGTCTTTGGAGGAGCCAAGCGTCCGGGGTTGCTGTCGTAATCCATGACACAGTATGTTAGATAATCCGACATCTGATGTCAAGCACATTCTGCCACCGCGGCCAAGTGCCCGCCGGGTCCCGATGTTCGGGTATTTCGGACGCCCCGTTCAGCCCGTCCGTGTTACTCCCCTAATCGAAGACAGCGGCTTCCACACGTCACGGAGGACGTCCCGCGTCAGCTCGGCAGCTATCTTGGGAGCGTCCGCAGTCCACGGCAACCCCCACTTCGGCGGGAACCCGAGAGGGAGTGGCCGCCGGTCTGCTCTGAATCCCTGCTTGATGCGAGATGGCCCCCGCCGCGACCGCGTTGGATGCAGCACGCGAGCATACTTGTCCACCTCACAGAATAGGTTCTGGCAATCCACAAGATGTAACGGCCGACCGAACAGGTTCAGGAACGGAACGGATTCGAAGGCAAGAAACTCATCTGCCGAAGCTGCCATACATGCGACGATCTCATCCGGACCGAGGCCGCCAGTGTCCTCGAAACACTTGTCAATTCCGCGAAGCGCCCCAGGCCCAGGAACGACAAAGTCCATCTCATCGAAGTCAAACACTGGCGAGTAGTTGAGGTCAATAGCGTACTGGTACGCGAGAAACGGTCCGAATGACTGGATGCCCAACAGCCGGTAGTACAACTGTTCTAGCGAAACCGCTCTTGTCAGTGATACCAGAACACCAGTCGCGAGCAGGTTGGCGAGTAGATTCAGATGATTCTCATGCTTACGGACATGGCCTAAGCTTGGAGCAGGCATAACGTACGCAGCTGAGTAGAGGCGTCCACCTGAATTGAACCGCTCGTCAAGTACTCGCGTATACACCCCAGCGTCGAATGACAACGCGTCAGGCTCACCTACATGGGAGACCAACCATTCCCATGTCTCAATTCGGTTGAATACCTTGAATAATAGGACACGCAGGATCGTATCTACAGCGTCTCGATCGCGGTCATAAATGACTTGTTGCAGCAGATATTGGCTGACACGATCAGCGGACCGGTAAGCATTCGTAAAGCGATATTGGGAAATAACAGAATCATGAGTCCATGGGCCCGGTAAGCCGAGGATACGCCTGAAGAACACCCGTTGCCGCTCAGCAGCTAGATACCAGTAGGACCAAAAGACCTCAGTAACCACAACGCGGTGACCAGCCAGGCTAATGGCCCACGTCCCACGTCGACTACGATTGCCTTCAGCGAGCAATACGGACATCAGTCCAGGTTGGGGTGGACAGCCCTACTCACCCCTCACACGCATAGGAGCGTCTTGAAACACACTAACCGATAGCGCCCCGCCGATGTACGCCGAATCCCTCTCTGATTCGTACCCCTACAGCTCATGCGGAGGCTCCTCTCTGCACCAATGACATTCTCGCCAGGTACGTTACAGACTACATGTGACACCGCAGGTAGATCACGGACGACGTGAACATTGTCCCCAGCATGGTCACAACCGTGCGGGCGGTGGTCATCCACAGGGTGTATACGATCACCCCGTGCTGCACGGGCACCATCGCCGTACCACCGAGGACAGCCCTACTGAAGTGGTGGTGGGGAGCGGGGCATACATGGCCGGCTCGACGATGCCGGCGGAGCGTGACTGCGGTGGGGTGGGTGAGTGCCGATCGCCGAGACGGTCGATGATCAGGACTAGGTGACTCACTTGTAAGGGATCAGCTCGGCCGCTTCGCGGCACAGAGCCCGGGTCGGGACCGGCCCAGTGAGGCGGACTCCAGTTCTGCGGCGAGGTTCACCAAGTTGGCGCCTTTGTAGGAAGGTGTGGGGTTATCCATCGTCCTGGCTGGTCTGGTCCTTCGAGTACTGTTCAATGTCCTGAGCCCGGTTTGACGGCAGCTCTGTGCTCTGTTCGGCGTTGGGAACGCGGACAAGGCACCTACGTGCCCTTAGCTCTTAGACTCGTACCGTGTCGGAACAGGAGACCGTGCCATGGTCTCACGGCTGGGATCGGTCCCGGAGTCACCGGGAGGAGGCACGCCTGGGGATTGCACTCCCTATCCGCTTCAGGCGGCTTATCCGGAGGTCGAGGCGAAGTTCCTGATCGAGGACGCCGCGCAAGTCGGCGATCTGGTCGATTCTCTCGACTCTTTCGACGTGCGGTCGGCTTCGGTCGTGAATGTCGTGGATGACTACTGGGATACGCCTGACTGGCATCTCTTCAGGGCAGGGTGGGCGTATCGATGGCGGGACTGCTCGGGGGACAAGAGTGTGATGCTGAAGTCCTTCAGGTTGGGGGATGGGATCGTGCAGAGGCGCCGGGAGGTCGAGCGGCGGGTGTTGGCGTTTCCGCAGGACGGAGGTCATCCTCTGGTTGCCGAGCATGTCGGTGACCGGTCCGGCTGTCTTC
Organism: bacterium; assembly: GCA_028821235.1. Taxonomy (NCBI): domain Bacteria; species bacterium. Next base: position 2,101 of record JAPPGV010000062.1, on the reverse strand, counting down.
GGTCGGAGGACCTCCGGAAGCTCTTCCGGGTGCGGACGCACCGTCGCCTGTTCGACATCCGGCTGTCCGATGGTGCGTTGGTGGAAGTGGGGATCGATGAGACGGTGATCACCGCCATTGCCCCGGTGAAGAAGCCGGCGCCGGGGCGTATGACGTTCGTGGAGTTGGAGATGGAGCTGAAGGAGGGTGAGGAGGAGTCGCTGCGGCAACTGGCCGCGGAGAGCCAGCAACGGTTCGGTCTTCTGGCGGCCCGCCTCAGCAAGTTCGAACGCGGATTGCAGACCGCTGGCCTGTCGCCCCCACGGGCTTCTCGTGTGGTGTCGCCGGCGAGCACGCCTTTCGTGGAGATGTTGCGGGAACGGGCGCCCGTGCCGGCCGATCCGGCCATCCACCTGGCCTATGGGCGCCTGCTCGAGCAGTTCGAGGAGATGATCGCCCAGGAGCCCAGGGCCTGGGAGGGTCTGGATCCCGAAGGGGTACACAAGATGCGGGTGGCCACGCGCCGCCTCCGTTCCGCCCTTCGAGCCTTCAAGAAGGTGCTGCCCGCCTCGATCCGTTCATTCAACGGCGAGTTCAAGTGGCTCGCGGCCACTCTCGGTGCTGTGCGGGACCTCGACGTCGCCAGGGGGAACCTCCCCCACTTCCTGTCCGAAATCCCTTCGGAGGATGCTGCTCACCTGGACGACTACCAGCAGCATCTGGCCGATCGGTGGCGGGAGGAGCGAAGACAATTGCTGGCCGGCATGGCCAGCCGGCGGTACGGTCGTTTGAAGGCGGGCTTCGCGGAGCGGCTCGAACGGGGTCCGTCTGAGCGCGTCATGGAGACCCTGGGCTCAATCACGGTCGGCGAGGCCGCCCAGCTGCTCATCGGCAAGCGCTACCGGGGGGTGCTGCGCCGCGGTCGTGCGATCACATCCGCGTCCAGCGACGAGTCGCTGCATGCGCTGAGGATCCGATGCAAGCGGCTGCGTTACCTCCTCGAGTTCTTCCGTCCGACCTATGGCGACTTGCTCAAGGCGGAGACCACCCGGCTGAAGGAACTCCAGGATGTGCTGGGCGAGTTCCAGGACGCGTGCGTCGCCGGCGGGCTGCTCCGCCGCTACGCCCAAGGCCTACCCGTGCGCAGCGGCAACCGGGGCCAGCTCACCGCGCTGGACCAGCTGATCGCCGGCCAGGACCGCCGGGCTGCGACGCGACGGACCGACTTCGCTCACGCATGGCAACGGCTTGATTCCCCTGGTGGTCGAACGGGACTCCTCACTCGCCTGGAGGAGAGTCGGGCGCCTGTCACCCGGGAACACACCTGGGTCTGAGGAGCATCAGGACGCGGATCAAGGCGGACCATGCGAAACCCGAGAGGTACGCTCGCGAGCATATTGATTGGTGCTCGAACCGGGTCGGTCCCCACTCGTCGGCTTCGCCGAGAGCACGCCCCGGCACGCATCGCACACCGGGCCTCGGTGACCTCAGCATGACGACCACCGCGAGGGACTACACCATGACCTTGCCGGCTCATCGGATTTCAGTGGGGAGTGACAGTGGCGAGTAGGTCCCAGATGCTCCCATGTTTGTCAAGTCGGGGATGGGGGCGGGTTGAGTTTGGAGCCAGTTCTGGTATTCGGTACCGAGATGATGGTTGTGGTCTCGGCCGCGCTCGAGTGCGGAGAGGGGCCGGGGGCGGGATCAGCTACGACTTCTTGCGGGTGCTCACGACCCTCGTTCCGCTAAGGATGTCTCGTAGGCCTCTCCCCCGGATCGGTTTGAACCATAGGGCTAGGAACAACCCCCCCGTTAGTAGCCCTGTAAACGCTTGCCAACCAAACCAAGCATAAAAAGCGGCTGGTAGTATAAATATACTAAGAAAACATACCGTTCCGATAGCTCTGACGAGAGCCCTCATCAAACTGGGTGGTCGGTCCGGGACGGTACCCAGGACCTTTGTTCGTGTCAGTGTGTGGCCAATACCGCCTCCCCACTTGGCAACCGTTAACCATTCATAAAGAAGCATCATTATAATCGATACCCAAAGTCCTCGTTCGCGAATGAACTGAGGTTGACCCGGTTTTGTGGACACTTACAGACTTGTGATTATTGGTCATGG
>JAPPGV010000061.1 GCA_028821235.1 bacterium | reverse complement strand
CGGTCGCCGTCGGTCACCTGCTGGGTCTCCCAGCGGGTGAACGGATGGGTCGAGGCGGCGATCGGGGCCAGGCCGTAGTCGTCAGAGGCCTCGGAGACGGCTATTCGCAGCAGCCCGATCTCTGCCCTCAGGTCCTTGAGGTTCTCGCAGACCGGGGTCCCGATCTCGATCTGGCAGCTGAACAGCTCGGGGCTCACCAATCCGTGGCGCAGGGCCTTGACCTTCTCGATCAGGCCCTGGGGCTGGTAGGACACGAGCGCCCCCGTATCGCGCTCGACCAGGAGGTACTCCTCCTCGATCCCCATAGTCCAGGAAGGCTCGGCAATCATAAGGTGAGTTTAGTGTTCTGCCTCTGTCGTTATCTGAACATCTGGCGATGGGGATGTGAATAGACAGAAGGAGTTCATCACGAGACATGGCGTGGGATCCTTCCGCAACCATCACCTTTTCGGAAGGATACTGTAGTAATCTACCGAAATGATCTCGAATGCGGAAGACATTTCGGGCCAATACGTAGAATCCGACTGGAACGGGCGAACGGTCCGGGCGTGGGTACCGGCGCCGCTCCGAGAGCGCGCTCTGGTCTTGTCGGCCTCCACCGCGAGAGCCGGCGAGCGAGCCTGCGCGGCCATAAGGCTGGCGGAAGCGAGGCTGCCCGACCATTGGGAGCCGTTGGCCCGGCTGCTCCTGCGTAACGAGGGGATGGCCTCCTCCGCCATCGAAGGGCTGCGCGAACCGCCAGAAGCCGTCCTGATCGCAGGACGGACCGGCTCGGGTGGCGCCGCCGGCTGGGTTGCCGACAACCTGGTGGTCATCGATCGGGCCTTGGAGACCGCCCACGCGGCGTTGACCGTGGAAACCCTGCATGGCTGGCACAGGCAGCTCATGCGGCACGGGATGCTGCCGCCCGGCATGGTCGGGGCATTCCGACCGGTACTCGGCTGGGTGGGAGGCAGTACGCCCATGGACGCGACCTACGTTCCTCCGCCGCCGCAGGAAATCCCGAGACTGGTCGAGGATCTGATCCTGTTCGCGGACGGCAGCCCTCCGGACCTGGATCCGGTCTCCCACGCCGCCGTGATCCACGCCCAGTTCGAGGCAATCCATCCTTACGGAGACGGAAACGGGCGTCTCGGACGGGTACTGATCGGCCGGACACTGCACAGGAGGGGGGTGACCAGGTGTACCAGCGTTCCCATCAGCGTGGCCATCGCCCGCGATCCCGGCGGCTACCTTTCCGGCCTTCACCTCTTCGAGCAGGGCATGACCGACCCTTGGGTCAGGTGGTTCGCCGCGATGGCCGAGAGGGCCGCATCCGCCACCAGCCGGATCCTCGACCAGACCGATGCCCTTTTGACCCAGTGGGAGGAAGCACTCAGCGGGCTACGGTCCGACCACGGTGCCCGCGCCCTGCTCCCCAACCTCCCCGCCCATCCGCTACTCAGCGCCGGGGACGTGGCCGGGCTACTCGGCAGCAGCGAACGGAGCGCCCGCACGGCGCTGGCCGCGCTGGCCGACCGCGGCGTGGTGTCGCCGATCGACGTCCCGAGCACAGGCCCCGGTCGCAACCGCCACTGGTTCATCGCACGTGATCTGCTCCAACTCTGGCAGGCATGAGTCCGTTGATTCCAGAATGCCGTCAGTGCTCAGCGGACCGTGGCCGGTAACGTGTGGCGACTCGGTAAAGAGACAAGCCCTATGGCCCTACGCCTCACCTCGCCCCGACCTGATAATGCTTCGGGCACCATCCCTACCGACTGAAGATTGCGGGCCAGCTGACGATCATTCATCTTCCGCTCCACTTGTAGGCCGGGTAGGGCGTTTCTTCGACGCTCGTTCCATTCAAGAGGTACCGGATGTGCGCTGGCGGAGGGCTTCGAAGAGGACCAGGGCGGCGGCGGTGGCCGCGTTGAGGGAGTCGGCCGAGCCGGCCATGGGGATGCGGGCCATGGGGAAGCGTCCGTCCAGCCAGGTCTCGCTGAGGCCGTACTGCTCCGATCCCACCACGACGGCCACTGCCCCCGAGTAGTCAGCGTTCCAGTAGAGGTCCCGGGTCGAAGGGGTGGTGACGAGGGCCCTGATCCCGTGTTCGACCAACCACCGGATGGCGCCGTCCGCGGTCGAGACCGCCAGCGGCACCGTGAAGAGGCAGCCGAGCGAGGCCCGCACCACGTTGGGGTTGAAGGGATCGGTGGTGGGATCGGCCACGATGGCCGCGCTTACCCCGGCGGCATCGGCCGCGCGCAGCATGGTCCCGAGGTTGCCCGGCTTCTCGATGCCTTCCATAACCAGCAGGAGCGAGTCGGGCCGGAGCCTGATCCGCTCCAGCCCGGTGTCGAACTGGGGCGCCACGGCGAGCAGCCCCTCGGGCCGGTCCCGGTAGGCGGCCTTCCGGAACGGATCGGGCGCCAACCGGTGGCAGCGGGCGCCTGACGCCATGATCCGTTCGACCAGTTCCGGCTCGTTGGTCCCGAGGAAGAGGGGATCGCACACGTAGACCTCATCGATGCGGATACCGGCGGCCACCGCCCGGGTGAGCTCCCGGTAACCCTCGATCAGGAAGGCGCCCTCGCTGTCACGATGGCGCCGGCTCCGGAGCCGCACCAGGCGCTTCACCTTGGGGTTGGCCGGAGAGGTGATCATCCGGATCCGTCGGCGGCGGACCAGCGGTCCCGGTGGATGACGTCCCGGACGGGCCGCCGGCCCCTGTCCAGCGACCCCGACCTCCGATCGGGGGCGGGATGGCCGACGGTGACCACGCCGATCGGCGAGTAGTCCTCGGGGATGTCCAGCAGCGCCGCCAGTCCGGACATGGCATGGCAACCGAGGAAGCCGGCCGCCAGGCCCTCGTCCACCGCCGCCAGGAGTATGTTCTGCAGGGCGGCTCCCGCGTCTATCCACCAGTAGGGGACCGGCCACTCGACCTCTTTCCCGTCAGGCGACTTGTCGGGTTCCCGGTAGCGACGGCGGTAGGCCTCCTCCGAGGCGCAGACGACCACATGGACCGGCGCCCGGCTGATCCACGGGTCGAACCCGGCGTCCACATAGTCGGCCTCTCCCGCCAGGGCGGCGATCTCGGCACGGTCGGCCCGGTCGGTGACCACGACGAAGGCCTGGCCCTGGGAGAACCCGGCGCTCGGGGCTCTCCGTCCCGCATCGACTATCCGTTCCACAGCCGCCGGATCCACCGGACTGCCGGTGTAGTTGCGCACCATCCGCCGCCGGGCGATCACCTCACGGAACTCCATGGCTTCGTACGGTAGTTCCGGGACGTGTCGGGATGGCGATACGCGCCCGGGGTCAGACCGTAGGGACCACCCTGGCCAGATCTTCGAGAGCGGCCTTGGCGTCGGAGAACATCATCAGGGTGGTTTCGCGGTAGAAGAGCGGGTTGTCGATGCCAGCGAAACCGGGGGAGAGGCTGCGCTTGACGACTATGACGGCGCCGGCCCGGTCCACGTCGAGGATCGGCATCCCGTATATCGGCGATGAGGGGTCGTCCCGCGCCGCGGGGTTCACCACGTCGTTGGCGCCCACCACGAGAGCGACATCCGTGCGGGGGAAGTCATCGTTGATCTGGTCGAGGTCGAGCAGTTGCTCGTAGGAGACGTCCGCCTCTGCCAGCAGGACGTTCATGTGCCCGGGCATCCGTCCGGCGACGGGGTGGATGGCGTAGCGCACCTCCACGCCCCGTGCGGCCAGCCGGTCGGTCAGGTCCCGGGCGCTGTACTGCGCCTGGGAGACGGCGAGGCCGTAGCCGGGGACCACGATCACGGAGCGGGCATAGGCGAGCGTCACGGCGGCATCGTCCACGGTCGCCCGGCGAACCGGGCCACTCCCTATCCCTTCGGGCGGCAAGGCATCGTCTCCCCCGAACGCCGCGAACAGGACGTTGGCCAGGGAACGGTTCATGGCCCTCGACATGATGGCGGTCAGGACCAGGCCTGACGCGCCCACGAGCGCTCCCGAGATTATGAGGGCTTCGGAGCCGATCACGAAGCCGGTGGAAGCCGCGGCGAGACCCGACATGGAGTTGAGGAATGCGACGATCACCGGCATGTCGGCGCCGCCGATCGGGAGGGTGCGGGTCACACCCAGCAGGGCGGCCAGGGCGATCAACAGCCACAGGGCGCCGCGATTGCCCGAGGCCGCCATCCAGACGCCCGAACCCACCACCGAGACGGCCAGCGCCGAGTCAAAGACCATCTGCCCCCTGAACAGCAGGGGCCGGCCCGGGATCAGGCCCTGGAGCTTCCCGAACGCCACGAAGCTGCCGGTGAAGGTGGCGATGCCCAGGGCGCAGGAGAGGGTGACCGTGACCGCGGTCTCCGCCGTAGACGATCCGTTCGCCAGGAACTCGGCTGCCGCCACCATGCCCGAGGCGGCGCCGCCGAAGCCGTTGAAGGCCGCCACCAGCTGCGGGATTCCGGTCATCGCCACCCGGCGGGCCAGGATCGTGCCCGCGGTACCGCCGACGAGGAAGCCGGCCACTATCAGCGTGTAGTCGACGATGCCCGACCGGAGCAGCGTCACCACAATCGCGATCAGCATCCCGACCGCACCCATCAGGTTGCCCGAGCGGGCGGTCAGCGGGGAGCTCAGCCGTTTGAGCCCGAGAATGAACAGAGTGGCGGCGGCCAGGTAGAGGAGGGTGGAGGCGGCGTCGCTCAACTCCCGCGCCTCCGGGACACGCGCCTGCGCGTGCCGAACATCTCCAGCATCCTGTCGGTCACCAGGAACCCGCCGACCACGTTGATCGTGGCGAAGGTCACGGCCAGGAACCCGAGGATGGCGGACAGGACATCTCCCCGCCCGGCCACCAGGAGGGCCCCGACCAGGGTGATCCCGGAGATGGCGTTGGATCCGGACATGAGCGGGGTGTGCAGCTGGGGAGGAACCTTGGTGATGACCTCGAAGCCGACGAAAGCGGCGAGGACGAACACGGTGATCCCGACGGCGAGAGTCATGGCGTCGCCTCGAGCCGGGCCAGAACGTCGGGGTGGACCACGTCGCCGCCCCGGGTGATCGTCACTCCTGCCCGGATCTCGTCGTCGGCGCCGGCGGTCGCTGGGTCGTCGAGATAGCTGAAGAGCTCGTAGGCGTTGCGGGCGAAGGTCCTCGAGGCATCGGCGGCAGGTCGCGCCTCGAGGCCGGTGGGCCCCACCACCGTGACGCCTCCCACCCGCACCACTTCGTCCGGTACGGTCAGCACGCAGTTCCCTCCCCGTTCGGCGGCGCCGTCGACGATCACCGACCCGGGCCGCATGCCGGCGACGGCCTCCGCGCTGACCAGGGTGGGGGCGGGCCTACCCGGGATGGCGGCCGCCGTAATCACCACGTCGGCGGTCGCCAGGTGAGGCTCCAGGCCCTCCAGGAGGCGGCTGCCGTCGCCTTCGGAGAGCGGGCGGGCGTACCCGCCGGAAGCGGAGGAGTCCTGCTGGGTCACGTCCAAGTCGATGAAGGAGGCGCCCAGGCTCCGGACCTGTTCCCCGGCGCTCGCCCGGACATCGTATCCCCTGACCACCGCTCCGAGGCGTCGAGCGGTGGCGATGGCTTGCAGGCCGGCCACACCGCATCCGAGCACCACCACCGTCGCCGGGCGGATCGTTCCCGCCGCGGTCACCATCATGGGGAAGATGCGGGGGAGACGGGAAGCGGCTTCCAGCACCATCTCGTACCCGGCCAGCGTGGCCTGGGACGACAGGGCATCCATCGACTGGGCCCGGGTGGTCCTGGGAAGGGTCTCGAAGGCGATGGCTGTCACCTTCGCCCCGGCGAGGGCTCGCATGGCGTGCGGCTCGTCGAGCGGGCGCAGGAGGCCCAGGAGCCACGCGCCCGGAATCATCCGGGATAGCTCGGCATCACCGGGAGGCCCGACCGTCACTACCGCGTCGGCTTCCCACGCCGAGCCGACCATCTCGCATCCCGCTTCCCGGAAGGCTTCGTCGGGCAGGCCGGCGACCTCACCGGCGCCGTGCTCCACCTGGACCCGATGGCCGTCCTCCAGGTATCGCTCGGCGATCTCGGGGGTGATCCCGACGCGGGTTTCGGGGCTTGGCTGCCGCGGGGCTCCGATGTTCATTCGTTATCCGGTTCTGGTCGAGGCCCTTCGGGGAAGGATTTCAAGTCGTCAGGCTTCCGCCACTGCAGCGGCTATCCGGTCACCCAACTGGTCGGTGGAGGCGCCCATGTCGGGTCCTCCCATCGATCTCATGGTGGGTAGCGCCGCTCCGACCGCCTCCTCCACGATCGACGCCGCCCGGTGCTCGCCCAGGTGGGAGAGGCACATGGCGGCCGACAGCACCGCGGCCACCGGGTTGGCCCATCCTCGTCCTACGATGTCGGGCGCCGAACCGTGAACGGGCTCGAAGAGGGACGGGTAGTCGCCCTCGGGATTGATGTTGCCGCTCGCGGCGAGGCCCATGCCGCCCTGCAAGGCCGCGCCGAGGTCGGTGATGATGTCGCCGAACAGGTTGTCGGTGACGATCACGTCGAAGCGCTCGGGCTGGGTGACCATGTGCAGGCACATGGCGTCCACGTGGGCGTATTCCACCGCCACGTCGGGGTAGCGCTCGGCGATCTCACAGACGGTCCGGTACCAGAGGCCGCCCGCGTAGGTGAGGACGTTGGTCTTGTGTCCCAGGGTCAGGTGCTGCCGCCGTCGCATGGCCTGCTCGAACGCGTACCGGACGATCCGCTCCACGCCGAAGCGGGTGTTGAGCGACTCCTCGACGGCTACCTCGGCGGGAGTGCCCTCGCGGAGTACGCCGCCCGATCCCACATACGGCCCCTCCGTGTTCTCCCGGAGGACGAGCATGTCGCAACGGTCGGGTGTAAGGCCCGCGATCGGGGTGGCTACTCCGGGCAGCAGCTTGATGGGCCTGAGGTTCACGTAGAGCTCGAAGTTGAATCTCAACCTGAGGAGCAGCCCTCGTTCCAGGATTCCGGGCGGGACGTCAGGCGTGCCGACCGCTCCTATCAGGATCGCGTCGAAGCCGGCGAGCTCCTGTTCCACCGAGTCGGGCAGGACGTCGCCGGTGGCGAGATACCGGTTCCCTCCCAGGTCGTAGCGCTCGGTCTCTACGGCGAACCCGCACCGGTCGCCGGCTGCCTCCATGGCCTTGAGGGCCTGAACGATAACCTCAGGTCCGATTCCATCTCCGGCGATGACCGCCAGCCGGTGCCGTCGTTCGCTCATCAGCCGGTGATCTTAACCGTCCATCATAAGGTTTTAGTGGTCTTTCTATGCCGGAGTCCCGGCGCCCGCATTCAGCACCCGGTTCAGGGCTTCCACGAAGGCATGGCCCGAACCTTCAACCACATCTGTAGAGATGGCCCGCCCGCTCCGGGACATGCCGTCGATCTGGATCACTACGTTCACTTCGGCCATGGCGTCGGCGCCGGACGTGACCGGCACCACCCGGTAGTCGAGAAGGTGGGGGTCCAGGCCGGACGCCCTCTTGAGGGCGGCGAAGGTGGCGTCCACCATCCCACCCCCGGTGCCGGTGAACTCCTCGGTCTCGGACCCCTCGCCCCGCGTCACCACCACGGTGGCGGTGGGCTCCACGTCCGTCCCCCCTCGCACCCGCATCGACACCATGCGTATGGCGTCCGGTACGCGGCGGCTTCCGTGGCGGATGATGGCCCGCAGCTCCTGCTCGTTTATCTCCACCTTCCGGTCAGCCATCTCCTTGAAGGCGACGAAGGCCTCGTTGAACTGGTCGTCCTCCAGCACGATGCCGAGTTTGGCCAGCGCGTCGGCGAATCCGGCCCGTCCGGAGTGCTTGCCCAGCACGATCTGGCTGGTCGCTCCCACCGACTCCGGATCCATGATCTCGTAGGTTTCCCGGTCGCGGAGCACCCCGTGCTGGTGGATGCCGGACTCGTGGGCGAAGGCATTGCGCCCCACGACCGCCTTGTTGAACTGGATGGGATACCCGGTGAGTCGGGAGACCAGCCGGCTGGTGGGCACGATCTCGGCCGTGTTGGCCCCGACCTCCACCCCGAAGTGGTCCTGGCGGGTGGTGACGGCCATGATCACCTCCTCGGTGGAGGTGTTCCCGGCCCGTTCGCCGATACCGTTGATGGCGCCCTCGATCTGGCGGGCCCCCGCATGGATGGCGGTCAGCGAGTTGGCCACGGCCAGCCCCAGGTCGTTGTGGCAATGGGTCGACACGATCACGTCGTCCCTGCCTCCGAGCACCTCGTCGTACACCCGGCTCAGCAACCCGACGTAGTCCTGGGGGGTGGCGAAGCCCACCGTATCCGGGATGTTGATGGTGGTGGCGCCCTCCCGGACCGCCGCCTGGCAGGTGGCGATCATGAAGTCCGGGTCCGAGCGGGTGGCGTCCTGGGGAGAGAACTCTACATCGTCCGTGTAGCGCCGGGCGCGGCGGACCGACTCGATGATCGACTGCATCACCTCGGCTGGGGTCTTGCGGAGCATCCGCTCCATGTGGATGGGGGAGGTGCTCTGGAAGACGTGGATCCGGTGGCGCTCCGCGTGACGTACCGCGTCGTAGGCGCGGTCGATGTCGTCCGGCGTGCACCGGGCCAGCGAGGCGATCACCGGGCCCTTGACCAGCTTCGCGATCTGGGAAACGCCGTAGAAGTCGCCGTCGGATGCGGCCGCGAAGCCGGCCTCGATGACGTCCACCTGCAGCCTGGCCAGCTGCCGGGCGATCGTGAGCTTCTCGTCAGGGGTCAGGGCGATTCCCGGCGCCTGCTCCCCGTCTCGGAGGGTGGTGTCGAAGATGATCAGTTTGTCCTGTGGCATGGCTGTCTGCTCCGGTTGGAAGAGGTGGGTGGGTTGGCGGTGATGGAGGGAGGGGCGCCTCCACGACCCTACGTCAGGTCGTGGAGGCCCGTTAGCACCAGAGGCCGCCGGAGCAGCAGGAACCGGCCGGGACCGACCGGTGCGGGGATGGGCGACGGACGTGCCGGGCGGATCATCAGTCGCTCGGGGTCTTGGGGGTAAGGAAGGGCATCAGCTCGCGGAGGCCGGCGCCCACCTGTTCGACCTGGTGGCTGCGCTCCGCGGCCCGTCGCCTGAGTAGCTCGGGCGCTCCGGCCCGGGCCTCGGCCATCCACTCGCGGGCGAACCTTCCCGAGCGGATATCCGCCAGTACATCCTGCATGACCCGCCGGGTCTCGTCGGTGATGATTCGCGGGCCGGTGCTGTAGTCACCCCACTCGGCGGTGTCGGAGACCGAGTATCTCATCCAGGACAGCCCGCCCTCATACATCAGGTCGACGATCAGCTTCAACTCGTGGAGGGTCTCGAAGTAGGCCGACTCGGGGGCGTAGCCCGCCTCGACCAGCGTCTCGAAGGAGGCCTTGACCAGTGCCGACAACCCACCGCAGAGGATTACCTGTTCCCCGAACAGGTCGGTCTCCGTCTCCTCGCGGAAGGTGGTCTCCAGCACGCCGGCCCGGGTGCCACCGATACCCCATGCGTAGGCGAGGCCGAGGGCATGGGCGCCGCCGGTGGCGTCCTGGTGGATCGCGAGCAGGCACGGCACCCCCGAACCTTCCGTGTAGGTGCGCCGCACCAGGTGTCCGGGGCCCTTCGGCGCCACCATCAACACGTCGAGGCCCGGCTCCGGGGTGATCTCGTCGAAGTGGATGTTGAAGCCGTGGGCGAACATCAGGGCGTCGCCGTCCGCCAGGTTGGGGGCGACCTCGGCTGCGTAGAGGTCGGCCATGTGCTGGTCGGGCACCAGCATCATCACCACGTCCGCCCAGCCGGAGACCTCCGCCACGGTGCCGACCGTCAGGCCCTCGTCCTGGGCCTCGGTGCGGCTCTTGGACGACTCCCTGAGGCCGACCCTCACCTCGACGCCCGACTCCCGCAGGTTCAGGGCGTGGGCGTGTCCCTGGCTCCCGTATCCGATGACCGCCACCTTGCGGCTCGATACGGCGGCGGGATCGGCATCGTCGTCATAGAAGATTGCAGCCATGTCTACCTTCCGGGGATCGCTGACCGGTCGGGAATCGTAACGGGGCGCCGGCGGAACGTCATCCCACCGCCTTGAGCTTGCGGGCCTTGGGTTCGCGGTTAATGGCGATCCGCCCCGACTTCACCAGGTCCACGAGTCCGAACGGGCGGATCAGCTCCAGCAGATCGTTCAGCTTGGTGGGGGAGCCGGTGACCATGAACGTGATGGAGTCGACACCCACGTCGACCGGAGTCGCCCTGAAGATGGTGGCCAACTGGAGGACCTCGGACCGTTGCCGGGAGTTGGCCCGCACTCTGACCAGCATGATCTCGCGCTCGATCGAGGACCCGGGGTCCAGTTCGGTGATCTTCACCACGTTCACCAGCTTGTGGAGCTGCTTCTTGACCTGCTCCAGTTCCGGCGCCCGCACCACGATGGTCATCTTCGACAACCCCGGCTCGGCGGCCGGCCCCACCGCGAGGGAGTGGATGTTGAATCCCCGCCGGGCGAACAGCGAAGAGACCCTCGCCAGGACACCCGGTTTGTTCTCAACCAGGACGCTCAATACTTGCTGCTCGGTCACAGGTCCTCCGGTCCGTTGAGAACGATGTCGTTGGACCCGCCGGCGGGCACCATCGGGAAGACCATCTCGTCCCGGTCGACCACGAACTCGGCCACTACGGGCCGGTCGTCGATCTCCAGCATGGTCTCGATCACGTGGTCCACCTCGTCCACCCGGGTGGCGCGCAGCCCCGCGCAGCCCATGGACTCGGCCAGCTTCGGGTAGTCCGGGAGCTGTTGCCCGAGGTCGGAGGCAGAGAACCGCTCGTTGTAGAAGAGGCGTTGCCACTGGCGGACCATGCCGTGTGCGGCGTTGTTGAACAGGGCCACCTTGATGGGGATGCGCTCGTAGGCGGCGGTTATCAGCTCCTGGACGGTCATCTGGAAGCAGCCGTCGCCGTCCACCGCGATCACCTGCTGGTCGGGCATGCCGGCCTTGGCTCCGATGGCCGCCGGGACCGCGAACCCCATGGTGCCCAGCCCGCCGGAGTTGATCCAGTGGCGGGGCTGGTCGAACCGCCAGTACTGGGAGGCCCACATCTGATGCTGTCCCACGCCCGACACCACGATGGCGTCGTCGTCAGCCCGGTCTCGCAGGCGGCTGATCACGTGCTGTGGCTTCAGCGGGCCGTCGACCTGCTGGTCGAAGCGGAGCGGGTACCGTTCCTGCCAGGTCCTGATGGTGGTCCACCACTTCTCCAGCTCCGGGGTAGGTGTGTCTCCCCAGCGCTCGCACATCGCCTCCAGTATGAGGCGGGCGTCACCCACGATGGGAACCTCCGGAGCGCGCACCTTCCCGATCTCGGCCGGATCGATGTCGGCATGTATCACCTTGGCGAATGGAGCGAAGGCGTCGGGATCTCCCGTGACCCGGTCGTCGAAACGCACGCCGATGGCTACCAGCAGATCGGCCTTCTGCATGGCGGTGGTGGCGGCGTAGAGGCCGTGCATCCCCGGCATTCCCAGGGTGTTGGGATTGTGATCGGAGATGGCGCCCCGGCCCATCAGGGTGGTGATGACCGGCATGTTCGTCATGCGAGCGAAGGCGGCCAGGGCTTCGCTCCCTCCCGCTTTGATGATGCCGCCCCCGACGTAGAGAACGGGGCGTTCCGCGCTCTCGATCAGCCGGATGGCCTCACGTATCCGGCGGGGGTGCGGGGAGGTGGTGGGACGGTATCCGGGCATGGCCACCGGCTCCGGATCCCGCCACGGCACGCGGGCGTTGAGCACGTCCTTGGGGATGTCGACGAGCACCGGCCCGGGACGTCCGGTTGACGCCAGGTGGAAGGCCTCGGCGACGGTCTGGGCGATCTCCTCGGCGTGGGTGACGAAGTAGTTGTGCTTGGTGGCCGGCATCGTTATGCCGGTGGTGTGGGCCTCCTGGAAGGCGTCGTTACCGACGGCGTGCGTGGGCACCTGTCCGGTGATGGCCACGATGGGAACCGAGTCCATCAGCGCGTCCGCCAGCGGAGTGACCAGATTGGTGGCGCCGGGACCCGAGGTGGCGATGGCCACGCCGACCTTCCCGGTAGCCCAGGCGTAGCCCTCGGCCATGTGGCCTGCGCCCTGCTCGTGGCGGGCGAGGACATGGCGGAATCCGGCGTCGATTAGCGGGTCGTAGGCAGGGAGGATGGCGCCGCCGGGGATGCCGAAGGCGGTCTCGACCTCCTGGTATTCGAGTGCTTTGATCAGTATCTCTGCGCCGGTGATCATGCCCATCTGCTTCCTTGCTGGTCTCGCTGGTCCTGTGGTGCTCTCATACAGAAAGCCCTCCGGCAGGAGGGCTTCAGCGCACAGCCGCGTTGCGACGGTGCGCTACATAAGTACTAGTACGAGGCTGCGGCCGGTCATGAGTAGCCGAAGTATGGAGCATGCGGGCCGTGATGTCAACATTTGTGGCGGCATCTATCGAGGCGTTGACAGTTCGGCTCCTTTACTGCTTACGATTGGGGCATGCGAAAGCCGGAACGCCGGCTCCTCCGCCAAGTGGTCGAGGTCGCCCGCCGGACCCTGAAGGACATGGAGTGGCGCGACGTGCCCCGGTCGATGCATCGAGTCGCGCAGAGCACGGGAAGGCGCTTGCCCGCGCCCCTGGAGAAACTCCTCCTCGATGAGATCGACGGCGACGAGTGGCTGCGCGAGCAGGTCGCCGGGGAGTTCAGCGGTTCGCAGGAGAGCGATGATCGCCACGAGCGGGCGGCCGCGCTCTTCCTGCTGCGCCCGGACGGATGGGAGGACGGCCTGGAAGGGATCCGCCGAGACCACCGCGACGCCTGGAACTCGGAACGGATCAAGCGCCACGAGCGGCGGATCAGCGAGTTGGAGTCGGATCTGAAGAAGTTGAAGGGAGATGCCCGGCAAGCCCGCAGGGAGGCGGAGGAAGCCAGACGTGAGGCCGACCGCCGGGAGGAGCAGGCATGGGATGAGGCTCGATCCAGGGTGGAGCCCGAGCTCATCGAAGCCTGCGATCGGCTGAGACGGGATAGACGCCGGCTGACCGGGGAGCTTGACGCGACGCGCGCCGAGCTGGAGGAGACCAGGCAACGCCTGGCCGCTACGCGCGGGGACCTGGAGAGGGAACGGCGGATTGAGCATGTCCCGGCCACCCGCCCGGGGGTGCTGAACGTGTGGGCGGACATGGACGCGGTGGAAGCAGCCCGGCAGTTGGACGAGGTGGCGCGGGCTTTCTTCCCGGGTCCGGCGCTGCCTGTCCCGACGGAGCCGGTTCTCGCCAGCCAGGAACCGCTCGTCCTGCCGGCGGGCATAGCGCCGGACAGCCGGCAAGCCGTCGAGTGGCTGATCGAGCTGGACCGGCCCTTCACGCTGCTGGTGGACGGCTACAACGTCACCGCCAAGATGTACCCGTCCCATCGGTTCAGCCGACCCGAGATACGGGATCGTCTACAGAACGACCTGGCCGAGTTGAGGTTGCGGGCGAAGGGGCGCCCCCGGATCACTGTGGTGTGGGACTCGGCCCGGGCCATCGAGACCAGTGCCGAGACCCTCCCCAACGGGATCGAGGTCAGATACACGCGAGAGGGGTGGAAGGCCGACGACGAGTTGATCGACCTGGCAGGGGGCCTGGGCGCCTCGGCTGCCGTGGTGTCCAGCGATCGTGAGGTCCGGGAGGAAGCGCAGCGGGCCGGATCGCTGGGCCTGTGGAGCGAGGCCCTCGCCAACTGGGCGCTCAACGGCTGAGGCCAGGCCCTACACACATCTCTCCGAGCGCGCCGCTCCATAGAAGCGACTGTTCCCGAGCGGCGCGTTCCTAACCGCGGAAGAAGCGGCCCACCAGGTTGACCACGATGGTCAGCAGCAGGCTCGCCACCAGCATGGAGGTGAGCGGGATGAACATGACCGACCGGTCCCCGACCCGGCGGATGTCGCCCGGCAGGTTGCCGAACCAGGAGAGAAGCCCGAACCGGGCTGCGAGGCCGGCCGCGATGGCGATCAAACCCCCGATTATCAGAAGATTGCTGACGCTCCGCATGCCGCTACCTACGCTACCCGGGCGACCCGTATGGCTAAGGTCCGACTGCCTATGCAGGTTATGTGCACAATGCGGGCGGGCGCCGTGAAGTTCCGATCGGTGGCGGGGTGATCAAGTGACCGCGCTCATGGCCATCCGAGGAGACCGGCACCCTAGGCGGGCAGTTTTGGCTGTGGCAGTGGCGCTTGTAGTGGTCGTGTCGGTGCCGGCTACGCCGGATCAGGCCACCGCGCTGCCTGCATCGGTCCCCATCATTGACGGCCCTGCTGCTTCCGGAGGGCCGGTCGAGGACCGGAATACCAGCAGCGGTTCCGGGGCGATGGCCAGCGGTGCGGTGACGAGCAATGTCGTTACCCGGCCAACGGCCGCATCCTCGGCAGGAAGTGCCGGAGCGGTCTTTACCGCCGTGTCCGCCGGCGGCGATCATTCCTGCGCGTTACGGACCGACGGAACCGTCACGTGCTGGGGAGACAACCTGAGGGGCCAGGCCGGTGCTCCCTCGGGATCGTTCACCCAGATTTCCGCCGGGGGCAGGCATTCGTGCGGGTTGCGGACCGACGGGACCGTCGACTGCTGGGGCGGTGACGACTCAGGACAAGCGACCGCACCCTCGGGATCGTTCACCCAGATCGCCGCCGGCGGCGATCATTCCTGCGGGATACGGACCGACGGAACTATCCGCTGCTGGGGCGACAACTTTTTCGGGCAGGCGAATGCACCTTCGGGATCGTTTACCCAGGTCGCCGCGGGCAGTATGCGGTCGTGCGGGCTGCGGACCGACAGGACGATCAGTTGCTGGGGCGCACCGAGTGAGAGGTGGCCGTCGGGGTCGTTCACTCCTGCGGGATCGTTCACTGCGGTGTCTGTCGGCTGCGGGGTGCGTACCGACGGGACTGTCACGTGTTGGGGCGACCACTTCGGGGCGACCGTGCCTTCGGGTTCGTTCACCCGGGTCTCCACCGGCGGTGGCTACTCGTGCGGGTTACGTGGCGGAGGGTCCGTGGTCTGCTGGGGGAGTGACCATCTTGGACAGGCGACCGCGCCGTCGGGATCGTTCACCGCCGTCTCGGCCGGCCCCCAGCACGCGTGCGGTTTACGTCCCGACGGGACCATCGACTGCTGGGGTAAGAACACCAGAGGGCAGGTGGTCGCGCCTTCGGGGTCGTTTAGCCGGGTCTCCGCCGGCAACGGCCAGTGGTGCGCATTACGGAGGGACGGGTCTGTGGCGTGCTGGGGCGAAAACCGAGGGCTGGCCGGCGACGGTACCTTCACATTCGATTCAGCGACCGCGCCTTCCGGGTCGTTCAACCAGGTCTCCGCCGGCTCCTTCTATGGGTGTGGGCTACGGACCGACGCGACCATCGTCTGCTGGGGCCTCAACGACCACGGGCAAGCGACAGCTCCTTCGGGGTCGTTCACCCAGGTCTCCGCCGGCAGACTCCATGCATGCGGAGTACGGACGGATGGTTCTGTCATCTGCTGGGGCGACACCTTCACGTACTATCCGGCGGCCGCTCCCTATCCGGTGGTTGCTCCACCGGGGGCGTTTACGCAGATCTTCGCCGGCCACGACGGCGAGGTCTGCGTACCGTGGGCGGTCGGCGCGGATGCGGTTGTCGGCGTGAAGTTGACCACGGTAGACCGGCGGACCGTTGATTCTATCTTGTGTTGGGATGACGAGCCGGACGGGCCTACGGGGTCGTTCACCCAGGTTTCCGGCGATTCTCACCATGGGTGCGGGTTACGAACAGACGGAACCATCGAGTGCTGGGGCAGGAACGAGCCTCTCCAGGGGTCGTTCACCGGTGTGTCCGCCATCCCCGGGTATACATGTGGGTTGGTGACCGAGTGGACCAGCCTCTCGACCGAGGTGGGTTGGGTTTGCAACGGTGATCCGGCGGGTCGGCCTCCGTTCAACGAGATCTTCGGCGCCGGCTACGACGATACGTCCGGCTTCGATACCTGCGCAGTACAGACGGATGGTTCCATCTTCTGCCGGGACAAGGAGCCGGCAACCGCGCCTCCGGGGTCGTTCACCCAGGTCTCCGCCGGCTTCGACCACTCCTGCGGAGTACGGACGGACGGTTCCATCGTCTGCTGGGGCGGGCGGTCGTATTCGGCAGAGACCTTTGAGAAGTTCGAGACGAGTCCGCCTTCAGCGCCGTTTACCCACGTCTCGACGGGCGCTTCCTCTCAGTGTGGGTTACGGACCGATGGTTCTGTCATCTGCTGGGACGTCTACGGACCGGAAGTTGCGCCTTCGGGGTCGTTCACCCAGGTATCCGGCAACTCTCAGCAAGGGTGTGGGTTACGGAGTGATGGCTCTGTCTTCTGCTGGGGAGACAACGACGACGGGCAGGCACTGCACCTCCGGGGTCGTTCACCGCGGTGTCTGCCAGCGACGCGACTTCGTGCGGGGTCCGCACCGATGGGTCGGTGGAATGCTGGGGTAGCCAGCCAGTAGTGCTACCGGCGGGACCGGTCAGCGGGTTTGGTTCCAGTCCGGGCGAGCACGCCGGGGTTCACCAACCTGCCGTAGACGCCCTCATGCGAGAGATGCCCGGCATCTTTGACGGCACGGGCTGCGACCAGGGTCTTTGCCCCCGCGAGCCGCTGCGGCGCTGGGAGATGGCCGTCTGGCTGGTACGGGTCCTGGACCGTGCCAACCCCTCCGCCGCGGCATCCTCCACGTTCGCCGACGTGGACGCCGGTCTTTGGTGGGCGCCCTACACCGAACGCTTGGCCCAGCGGCAAGTCACTGCCGGATGCGCACTCAATCCACCCCGGTTCTGCCCCGACCAGACCGTCAACCGGGCGCAGATGGCCGCCTTCCTCGTAAGGGCGTTCAACCTGCCGGCCGCACCCGCCTTCGGGTTCGTCGACACCCTAGGCAACACCCTTCAGACCCAAATCGACGCCTTGGCCGCCGCCGGTGTGACCGCCGGATGCGGCCTGAACCCGCTGAGGTATTGCCCCGGGAAACCGGTGACCCGCGCCGAGATGGCCACCTTCCTGGCCCGCGCCACCGGGATCATCGAGTAGCCACAACCTCCTGCTCACACTGCCGTCGCTGCGCCCTGACGCAGGCTGCTGTCGTTCCCCACCCCTCGTGCCCGGTGTCTATCCAGCCGCGACCGGTAGGTTGATCCCTGCGCTACCGTGGCTCTCCGGCCACCCAACCACGACTCCCAGGAGGATGCCATGCCCAACCCCGTAGTCCACTTCGAGATCCAGTCCGTGGACTCCGAGAAGAGCCGGGATTTCTTCAGGGAAGTCTTCGGATGGCAGATCGAGGTGGCGTCAGAGATGGAGTACGGCCTCGTGAACACCGGCGCCGAGTCGGGGATCAACGGCGGTATCGAAGCCTCGCCCACCGGGGAGAACCAGGTGATGATCTACATCGAGGTCGACGACATCCAGGGCTATCTGGACCGGGCGGTGGCCGCCGGCGCCGGGGTAGTCCTGCCGGTGACGAGCATTCCCGGCGCCGTGACCTTTGCCGTGTTCTCGGACCCGGCCGGCGTGGTGGTCGGCATCGTGGACAGCGAGACACCCCCGGCCGAATAGCAGCTAGACCTTCAGGCGTCGGTCACGCATCCGGTGCTTGCTGTCGACACCGTCCGGATGTACCTGGCCAGGGTGCCCCGCGTGGCCTTGAGCGGCGGAGGCGTCCAGGCCGCCTGACGGTCGGCCAACTCGGCCTCGGATACGTCGAGGGTGATGGTCCGGGCCACCGCGTCTATCGAGATCCGATCCCCGGGTTCCACCAGCGCGATCGGGCCGCCCTCCTGGGCTTCGGGGCAGACATGGCCCATGATGAAACCATGGGAACCGCCCGAGAAGCGGCCGTCGGTGATGAGGGCGACGTCCTGGCCCAGACCGGCGCCCATGATGGCTGAGGTGGGGGTGAGCATCTCGGGCATGCCCGGCCCGCCCTTCGGGCCTTCGTAGCGGATGATGATCACCGATCCCGGCCCGATCTCGCCCCGCTCCAAGGCGGAGAGCATGTCCTCCTCGCTGTCGTAGGGCAGCGCCGTGCCAGTGAAGGAGAGGCCTTCCTTGCCGGTTATCTTGGCGACAGCGCCTTCGGGGGCCAGGTTGCCCCGGAGGATCTGGATGTGGCCGGAGTCCTTCACCGGGTTGTCCCAGGGCGCTATCACCAGCTGCCCCTCCGCCAGGCCCGGCAGGTCGGCGAGGTTCTCGGCCATGGTCCGGCCGGTCACGGTCAGGCAGTCGCCATCTATGGCGCCCCGTTCCAGCAGCATCCTCAGCACCGCCGGCGTGCCCCCCACCTCATGCAGGTCCTCCATCACGTACCGGCCGGAGGGCTTGAGGTCGCCCAGGTAGGGGATGCGGTCGCTGACCGGCTGGAAGTCCTCGATGTCCAGATCGACCCCGGCCGAGTGGGCCATGGCCATGAGGTGTAGCACCGCGTTGGTAGAGCCGCCCAGCACCATCGTGATGACCATGGCGTTCTCGAACGCCGCCCGGGTCATGATTTGGCCGGGGCGGATGTCCTCCTCGAGAAGCCTCCGGATGGCGGCACCCGCCTCCCGGCACTCGGCCGCCTTGCCCGGGTCGGTCGCCGGAGTCGAGGAACTGTAGGGGAGGCTCATTCCCAGCGCCTCGATCGCCACGGCCATCGTGTTGGCGGTGTACATGCCCCCGCATGCGCCGGCGCCGGGGCAGGCATTGAGGACCACGTCGAGCCGATCGTCCTCGCTCAGGCGGCCGGCGATCGCCTCGCCGTAGGACTGGAAGGCCGACACGATGTCGATCGGGTCGCCGTGGCGGTTGACGCCGGCCCGGATGGTGCCCCCGTAGATCATCAGCGCCGGACGGTCGAGACGGGCCATCGCCATGACCGCCCCCGGCATGTTCTTGTCGCAGCCCGGGATCGAGATGTTGGCGTCGTACCACTGGGCGCTCATGACGGTCTCGATGGAGTCGGCGATGAGGTCCCTCGACTGGAGCGAGTAGGACATGCCGTCGGTCCCCATCGACATCCCGTCCGAGACCCCGATGGTGTTGAAGCGCATCCCCACCAGGCCGGCCTCGGTGACACCCAGCTTGGTTTGGGCCGCCAATTCGTCCAGGTGTATGTTGCAGCTGTTGCCCTCGTACCACATCGAGGCGATCCCGACCTGGGCCTTCGACATGTCGCCCGGCGTGAGGCCGGTGGCGTAGAGCATGGCCTGCGAGCCGCCCTGCGAGCGTTCCTGGGTTATCCGTCTGCTGACGCGGTTTATAGCTGTTTCCATGCGCGCCAATCATAGATTGGGTGACCACTGTGGTTGGCCTGTCAAATGCCGTCAGGTTGCCGGGTGGGCAGACCACTAGCCTTGTCGCCATGCTCCTCCCGCCCGATCGAAGGCCGCCGGCCGTCGGGCCACAGGATGGCGATGATCGTGGTGGCCGGTGCTGATCGTCAGCGACGTGCATGGGGCTTTCACCGAGTTGGCCCGGGTCGCCTCACGCGGAGGGCCTCTCCTGGTGCTCGGGGATCTGCTCAACTTCGTGGATTACCGCACCGGCCGGGGCATCGCCGCCGACGTGTACGGCTCCGAATACGCCCTCGAGTTCATCCGTAACCGAAGGACCGGCGACTGGCCGGCCAACCGCAGGCTGTGGCGCCGCGTCCAGGAGGGACGGGAGTTCGATCTGGCCGAACGCATCCGAGCCGAGGTACGCCGCCAGTACCGGGCGGCGCGCCGGGCACTGCTTCCGGCCGAGGAGGCCTACGTGATATACGGCAACGTGGACTGGCCGGAGGAGATGGCGGTCGCGCTGGGAGATGAGGTCATGCTGGTGGACGGCGAGGTGGTCGAGATCCAGGGCTACTCGGTCGGGTTCGCCGGGGGAGGGGTGCCGACCCCGGCCCGTGCCCGGGGTGAGGTGTCGCACGAGGCGATGGCCGCCAAGCTCGAGGCCCTGGGACCGGTGGACATTCTCTGCACTCATGTCGCCCCGTCGGTGGCGCCGCTCCGCCGGGACGTGGTGACGGGCATGCTGGAGCGGTCGTCCCCGGTGGTGCTGGACTACCTGGCGACCCACCGGCCCCGTTACCACTACTTCGGTGACATTCACCAGCCCCAGGCACACGAGTGGCGGGTGGGACGTACCGTCTGCCGCAATGTCGGTTACTTCCGGGCCACGGCTCGCGCGGCGCGCCACCGCTGAAGTGTCACCGTCCGGTGGTACGTTGTCGGCATGGTGTTCCCGGGGCCGGTAGAGCTGGGGCGCGGGGTGGTCGTCAACCCCGGCGACCCCGATCCGATCGAGGGGCTGCCCAGGGTGCGGGTGGATCAGGATCTGCTGGACTCGCCCGAGTTGCTGGCCGGGACGGTGGACCGGCTCCATCGGGGGTGGTCGGCCCGAGAGCGTGTGGCGGTCGAGCTGGCTGTCGACCAGGAGGAACTCCGCCGCCCGGTCATGGAGGAGCGCCCGCTGTGGCAGCTCGGGACGGACTTCACCATCCTCAGGGAGCGGCTCCACTTCCTGGTCTGGGCCAACAACTGGGACTGCCGCAGCGGCACCCCGGTGTGGTGGTGGGGTTCGAAGGCCGCCGGGCTGGGCGCCGCCGAGGGTGGTCCCGCCGACATAGTCCTCCGGAACGGCGAGCCGGCCTGGGTGGATGGAGGCCCGCGGGAGCCGCTCGACCTGCCTGTGGTGCATGCCGAGTCGGTCTCGGTGGGCCGTCTCCGTCCGGGCGGGTCGCCGGCAAGGCTCGACCCGGAACTGGATCCCGCCCAGCGGGCGGCCGTAGAGCATGGCGCCGGCCCCGCCCGCATCATCGCCACCGCCGGATCGGGTAAGACCCGGACCCTCCTGGCCCGGCTCGCCCACCTGGTCGACCACCGGGGGGTCGAGCCCGGCCTGGTGACCGCGGTCGCCTACAACAACCGGGCCGCGGCCCAGATGAGGGAGCGTCTGGCGAGGCAGGACCTCCACATCCGGACCATCCACTCCCTCGGATGGGCCATAGTAAGGGAATCCCTGCCGGACGCCCGCCTCCTCGACGAACGAGAGGTCCGGGGACGTCTCCGGGGACTTGTACCGAGCCGGCCCGTTCTCAACAAGGACGTGATCGGTCCCTACCTGGAGGCATTGTCGGACGCCCGCCTGGGACTGGCGGATCCGGCCGAGGTGGAGGAGGGCCGCGACGACATCCCCGGCTTCGCGGAGGTCTTCAGGCGCTACCGCTACCGGCTCGAACGGCACGGCCTGGTGGACTACGACGAGCAGATCTACCGAGCCATAGAGCTGTTGCTCCGGGACCCCGACCTCCGGGCTCGCTGGCAGTCCCGATGCAGGCACCTGCTGGTCGACGAGTTCCAGGACCTCACACCCGCCTACGTGTTGTTGCTCCGGGTGCTGTCATCGCCGTGCCTCAACGTGTTCGGGGTGGGGGATGACGACCAGACCATCTACGGGTATGCGGGGGCGGACCCGCGCTTCCTGGTGGACTACGACCGCCTCTTCCCCGGGGGGGCGGAGCACGCCCTGGAAGTGAACTACCGGTCGCCGGCCGCAGTGATCGGCGCCGGAAACCATCTGCTTGCCCGCA
Organism: bacterium; assembly: GCA_028821235.1. Taxonomy (NCBI): domain Bacteria; species bacterium. The sequence continues at coordinate 5,184 of JAPPGV010000061.1, read as the reverse complement.
ACCGGGTCCGGGTGCCGAAGGCCGTCAGCCCGGCGCCCGGCTCGCCGGACGGGACCGACCGCCTCCTGATCCTCGAGCGGCCCGATCCGGAAGTGACCGGGGAGGCGATCGACCGGGTTCGCGCCTGGTTTGCGGACGGTGTCCCTCCCGGTGAGGTGGCGGTGCTGGCCCGGGTCAATTCGGCCCTCCTCCCCGTGCTGGCCGGGTTGGACCGGGCCGGGCTGCCGTTGAACTCCAGGATCGAACCCGGACTGCTCGACCGGTCGGTCATGAGGTCGGTGCTGGCCTGGATTCGCCTGGGGCTCCGCCCGGAGGAGATGGGGCGCCTGGACCTGCTCGAGGCGGTCCGACGCCCCTCCCGGGGTCTCAACCGCCTGGCGGACCGGCGCCTACAACTCGGTGCGTACTCGCTGGCGGATCTCGGGGAGCTGGCCGAGGGCTTGGAGGGACGCCAGGCGGAGGCATGGCTCACGTGGGTTCATGACATCGCCGGGCTGGCCGGCAAGGCAAGGGACGGAAGGGTAGGCCCAGTGCTCCGGCGGCTGATCGATGGCATCGGTCTGGGCCGGTCGGCCCATCTACTGGATCGCAACCGGACCCGGGTGGACAAGGCCGGTCACGCCGACGATCTGGTGGCGCTCCTCCGGACCGCCTCGGTGTACGGCGACGCGGGGACGTTCGAGGAGGACCTGCGGGCGGTGCTGGCGCGACACCGCGGCGCGGGAGAGGTCCGGGACGGCGTCACGCTCTCCACGGTCCACCGGGTCAAGGGGATGGAGTGGGACCGGGTGCTCGTATTCGGGGCTGATCGGGGCCTGATGCCCCATGATCTGTCGGAGAACGTGGAGGAGGAGCGCCGGATCCTCTACGTCGCCATCACCCGAGCCCGCCAACAGGCCGTGGTGGTGGCCGACGCTCGCCGTCCCTCGCGGTTCCTTGCCGAGATGCGGGGACGGCCGCCTCGGGAGACCCGGGGCTCCACCGCGCGGGCGCCGGCCGCGGCGAAGGCAACCGCTACGCCGGTGGGGGTCGATCCCGAGTTGTTCGAGAGGCTCAAGACCTGGCGTCGTGACAGGTCCAGGGCGCTCGATGTCCCGGCCTACCGCCTCTTCTCGAATCGAACTCTCGAAGAGATAGCGGCCCGACGGCCGCGGGACGAGCAAGAATTGCTGGCGGTGAACGGGGTCGGTCCTACTAAATTGGCACTATTCGGGGAAGAGGTGCTGGAGATCGTGCGGGAGAGTCCCCCGTCCTGAACGGGCGGCATCCCCCGAGCGCCTATCGGTAACGAGGGGTAATCACCGCGTCCCCGCCGGTTCGGAAGGATGGGTCTAGCGAGTGTCCAGGTCGACTCTCCAAGCCATTGAGATAGACGCCCCACCGGCCAGGTGTTTCGAGGTGGCGGCCGACGTGGAGGCCTTTCCCGAATGGGCCGGCGGCGTGCGGCAGGTCTCGGTCCACGAGAAGGACGCCGATGGTCGGCCCGTCAGAGCCACCCTCGTGGTGGATGCCATGATCCGCCAGATCGAGGTCACCTTCCGTTACACCTACGACCCGCCCCACACGATCCGCTGGACCGCCGAGCCGGGCCGGGATGTCCTCGAGTTGGAAGGATCGTACGAGTTCCGCGAGCTCGGAGAGGGGACCACGGCCGTCTACATGCTGAGGGTGGTGCCCGGATTCGACATCCCCGGATACCTCCTCAGCCAGGCCGAGAAGCAGATCGTGGGCACGGCCCTGCGGGCGCTGCGGAAGCGGGCCGAAGGGAGCTGACCGCTCGGCCTCGACCCGGTGATCGATCACCCTCGTCACCAACCGGCGGCTTCCGGCTACAGACCCTTGGACGCGCCCGTTCCGGCGTGGGAGGGTACGCCGGAACGGGTTGGGGGAGGCTCTGGTCTGGTCTCAGATGACGGACGGAGCACTCAGGCAGCCTCGATCTCGATGGTCCTGGGCAGGACGTCCGGTTGCTTCCTGACCACCACCTCGAGGATGCCGTTGGCGAGCCGGGCCGTCACCTGATCGCTGTCGACATTGTCGGCCAGCGTGACCGAGCGGGAGAACCCGCCGGCCGCCAACTCCCGGTGGCGGTAGGTGGAGCCCTCAGGCAGGTCGTGGGAACGGGAGCCCTTGACGGTCAGAACGTTGTCCTCGACCGTGACCTCGAGGTCGGACAACTCGAATCCAGGGATCTCGAAGCGGGTGATGATGTCGGTGCCGGACTCGATGATGTCCACTCGGGGAACCAGCGTCGGCGCTCCCAGTCGATCGCGGGTGCCCAGGAGATGGGTTCCGGCGAGGGGGAAGCCGTCGAACAACGAGTCGATGTCGGAAACGAACTTGAAGGGTCGGGTGCGTACCAGCTGCATCTGCGTGCTCTTTCTCCTCTGATTGTGGTGGGATCGGCCCGTCGGACCGCCTACCCGTGCTTGCTAGTCATATAATCTAACACATCTCTGCTGAGATTTCTTCCCGATAACACCTAACTTTTTTCGGACTCCTGTGGATCGGGCAGGATTTGCCGGCGTTGACGACCACGGCGATCCGAGCGACCGGGTCCGCGGGTCCGGTCAAGATCCGGAGCAGTCGTCCTCCGAGATGGGACGCCGAGCCCGTAATCTGTGGTGGTGGCCCGAGAACCGACCTGGCGCCGAGGCTGATGGACGACCCTGGCCTGACCCTGGGTGTCGATCTTGGCGGAACCAAGATGGCGTTCGCTCATGTCGACGCGCGCGGCGAGATCGTGAAGCGCCTGATGATGCCCCGGCCTGCCACGGCCGCCGAGATGGAGACCGTGCCGGTCGAGGTGGCGCACTCCCTGCTCGGTCCCCGCGTCAGGGCGGTCGGGATCGGCGCCGCCGGCCTGGTGGACGCCGAGGCGGGGGTCCTGGTCTGGGGTCCCAACGTGGAGGGCCGCGGGGTTCGTTTCCGGGAGATCTTCGAGGCCGAGTTGGGCCTTCCCACCGTGGTCGACAACGACACCAACGTCTCCGGCCTGGCGGAGGCGCGGGTGGGTGCGGCCCGCGGCTACCGGCACGTCTGCATGATCACCCTCGGGACCGGCATCGGCGGTGCGTGGATCATCGACGGCCGCCCCTACCGCGGGCGCGGGTTCGCCGGAGAGGTGGGGCACATCCCCGTGGATGTCGGAGGGCCCCGCTGTACGTGCGGCCAGAGAGGATGCTGGGAGACATTCGCCTCCGGCCGCCGGCTCGATCAGATGGCCCGGGACCTGGCTGCGGCGCGTCCGGGAGGGCTGGTCGCCAAGCTGGCCCTCGGGGAGTTGCCGGCGGGACAGCAACTGACCCGGGCCGCCACGGAAGGCGATCCCGACGCCATCGGAGCGCTTCAGGAGGTGGCCATGTGGTTGGGTGTCGGCATCGCCGGGCTGGTGGCGGCCATGGATCCCGAGATCGTGGTCGTCGGCGGGGGCGTGTCGGAGGTCGGGGGCCAGTTCCTGGATGCCGCCCGCGATTCGTTCCGGGATGCGCTGGAGGGATCCGACCACCGGGATCCGACGCCGATAGTATGCGCTGCCCTCAAGGAAGACGCCGGCGTCATCGGCGCCGGACTCCACGCCCGGGAGAGCCTGCTGTGATACGTGACTGGTTGGAAGCAAGGTTGGCGGATGAGCGCACGCGAGCGCTCATCCGGGAGGCCGTCATGCTGGTGCCCAACGTGGGCAAGCTGGTGGCCCGCCTGGCCGGGGATCCCCGCGTGCCGGCCCGCGCCAAGATCTTTGCCGGGATCGCCACGGCCTACGCCCTCTCGCCGATCGACGTGGTGCCCGACTTCATTCCCGTGCTTGGCAAGACCGACGACATCCTGCTGATGGCGCTGGCATTGCGCCACGTCATCGAGGAGGTGGGTGTGGCGGTGGTAAGGGAACACTGGGACGGCCCCGACCAGGCACTCACCGTGATGATCGACCTGATCAGCGCTGTCGCCGACACCGTTCCGAGGCCGATACGCATGGCCCTCAACCGTTACCTCCGCGCCGGTTGAACCGAGCGGCCGGGCGCCGGCGCGGTAACCGTGTAGCGGGACGTCAGGTCGAAGATCAACAGTGAGGTACGCGGTTCTGTTTCCGGGCCAGGGAAGCCAGCGGGTGGGCATGGGCGCCGATCTCTTCGGCGCCCGGCCTGACCGGCTGGTCGACGTGTCGGACCGGGTGCTCGGATGGTCTCTCCGGGACGTGTGCCTGGACGGGCCGGAGGAGAGGCTGACCGCTACCGAACACGCCCAACCGGCCCTCTACGCCCTGGCGTACCAGCTCTGGACGGAACTCAGCGAACGGGTGGGTGGCCCACCGGCGGCGGCGGCCGGGCACTCGCTCGGGGAGTACACGGCGCTGGCGGCGGCCGGAGCCTTCTCGTTCGAGACCGGGCTCGGGCTGGTGGACCGGAGAGCCCGCGCCATGGCTGACGCGGTGGCTCGGGTGGTTTCCGGAATGGCCGCCCTCCTGGGCGTGTCCGATGAGGTAGCCCGCCAGGTCGCCGCCGACCGGAGGCGCGAGGGCGGCAGGCTCTGGGTGGCCAACCTCAACGCCCCGGGCCAGGTGGTGGCGGCCGGCGCGCTCGATGACATCGGCTGGCTGGTCGGCAACGCCCGTGATCTGGGCATCCGGCGAGCGATCCGACTCGATGTGGCGGGGGCCTTCCATACCCCGCTCATGGAACCGGCGGTGTCGAGGCTGGCTGACGCGCTTGCCGGCGTGGGGATCCGCCCCCTCGCCTTCCCCGTATGGGCCAACGTCACCGCCCGACCGATGGCCGGGAGTCAGGTCAAGGAGATGCTGAGCCGCCAGATCACCGCACCGGTGCGGTTCGGCGAGACCCTCCGGGGCATGGCGGACGCCGGGGTCGATACCTTCGTCCACGTCGGCCCCGGGGACGTGACGGCCGGCCTGGCCAGGCGGGCGGCTCGAGGGTGCCGGGTCCTGGTCGCGTCGTCGATCGCGGAGGTCGAGGAAGTCGCCGACCGCCTGGGCCGGTCATGATCCGTCGCCGCCGGCCGCACTCCCTACGCTCCTGTCCCACCCGGTCCGCCCTCTGGCGCCCTGTCACCCGGCCATCGATGACCACCCTGGCTAGTGGTCTGTCTGCGAAACAACCGGGTGCTCTGGCGGCCATCGGCGTCCCGTCGCTGCGTTCCGCTTCCTCGACGTACCGCTGCGGGTACGCC
>JAPPGV010000060.1 GCA_028821235.1 bacterium | reverse complement strand
ACGCGAGCTACATAAGCGGCGCCGCCATCAGCGTCACCGGCGGCGCCCTCATGTACTGATCGGTGCCCGCCGCCCGGCGCGACGCTGAGCGGAACGGACTCCTCTCCTCCACCGCAAGCTCAGGAGGTGCCTAACGGGAGCGCGGGCCCTCGAGTAGCTCGGTTGCTTGGGCGATGTCGGAGACATCGACCTCCAACCCCAAGGGTCGGGTGCGTTACTAGAAACGCCCGACTTGGACGATCGGTAGCGGGCCGGCGTCACCGGACACCATCAGGTTCAGCACGGCGGGCAGCGAATCCTCCCACGACAGACCTGCCACCGGGTCGATGAGCCGCACCGGCGCATGGCCGTTCACCCGCTGCCGGAGAACCTCGGTCGCCCTGGTGCCATCCCGGTCCGGCGCCAACCAGAGTTCGCCCCTATGGTCCGCAACCACCCGGACACCTGTCTCGCGGAGCGACGGGCCGGGATCCACGGGTGTGTAGCTGCCCGGTCTGCGACCTTCCCCGAACAGCACCGTGTTCAGCACCCTCGTCACGTGGAAGGCCGGGCGCGGGTTCGACAACCGGTCGAGCAGCCCGTTTACGACCTTGGTCACGCGGTCGAGATCCTGTAGCGGGTCGAGATAGACGCGGCAACCGGGCATCGTGGCCGCTGCGAACAGGGCTTCGGCGGCCGCCAGGGCGTTGGCTCCGTCGTCGGCGCCAAGCGGGACCAGGAAGTCGAGACCTCCCACGGAGCGGAGCGGCGTGTCGAAGGCCCGGATGTCGTTCCACACCGACTCCGAGTCGTCGACCATGCAGACCGCCCGGTCAAGGTGGACGTCACGTTCGCTCAGCATCTTGTCGAGGTGTGGTAGCTCCCGGGGTCGGAAGCCGGTCCGGCTTCGCAGGTGCACCTTGCCGGTGTCCTCCAGCGCCAGCGGGGCCATCGCGACGCCCACTCCCGCTTCCCGCAGCTCCGCGAGGGCCTCCAGATCCTCACCCTCGGGCAGGAAACGGTTGGTCAACTGGACCTCGATGAAGTCTGTCTCGGAGGCCTTTCGAGCCGCGGCGGCTATGTCAGCGGGCCTGGGACACAGGACGGTCGCGGTCAACCGCACACCCTCGCTACGTAGTACGGCGAGTTGTCTGGCCTGGATAGACACGTCGAGGTCGTGGATAGGGAACCGGACATGGCGGATACCCGCCTCGACGCAGGAGAGCAGCGGGTAGTCGTCACGGATCCTGTGCCTCACGTGGTTGGGATAGGAGATCGCCCCGTCGCTCTGGTTGGTGATGGGCAGTCGTAGGTAGGTGGCTGCGGGGGAGTGGGGCACATCGACGGTCGTGCCGGTCAGGATCCGGGACCCGGCCGGGTGGTTGGCATGGGTCTCCCCGCTGGTGCGGATGAGATGTACCGAGGTCGCGTCATCGGTGACCCGGACCAGGAAGAAACCGAGCTTGGTGGTGTCGAGCCATCCCCGGTCGGGCGGACACACGTTGAAGGCCTCGTAGAAGCCCGGCCTGGTGGTGGTCGTCGATGGAAGCGTGTACAAGCGGGTGCCGCCGGCTCGGTTGAAGACCTGGAAATGGGTGTGACCGCTGAACAGTGCCTCGACGTCGTAGCGCCTGCACAGGTCCAGCAGCCAGGTCCGGTCCGGGTTGCCGAGCACGTCGTAGCTGCCCAGGCCGGGCTCGTCCTCGTCGACGAGGTATGGCGGAAGGTGCATGAACAAGAAGATCCGGTGCGAGGCGTGGGCGGCGAGGTCGGCCTCCACCCACTCGCGCTGCTCTATCGCCTCGGGGAGGGTGGTGTTCATGATCTGGGAGTTGAGGACGACGAAGTGCGTATCGCCTTCGGTCCGGCTGTAGAACGACTTGCCGAAGTCCTCGTCCCAGCGTTTCAGGAATCCCGGTTCCACCCAGCCGGCGGGCACCGTGGGATCCGGCTTGTCACCGATGTCCATGTTGCCGGCCGCGAAGTTGACCTCCAGGCCCGACTCCTCGAACTGGGCCACGGCGGCTCGCCTCCCGGTGTCGAAGAACCGGGATCCCGGGTACTCCTGGGCAAGATCCCCCACATGGAAGACCAGTTCGGTTTCGGTCGCCTTGGTGAGAGCCAGTGCCCAGTCACCCCGGTCCGACCACTCGCGCACGATCTCCGGAGTGACCGAATCGCCCTTGGTCGAGTACATGCCCGGATCGACCAGGTGATGGGTGTCGGCGATCACCACGAACTCCAGGTCGGCCTGCGGTACGTCTGAGCGGTCGAAGCTGGGCATACGTGGACCTCCTCGGTTGTGGCGTCCCCTGAGTCGTTGCGGATCGAGACCGGATCCGGTCGGATGGTACGCCGGACCGTGCAGCGGCTGTCAAGCATCACTAACTTGTTCGTGGACAGTAGACGGCGGGCCATCGCTCCGAGGTGATGGATGGGACGGCCAGGGAGGTAGACCGGTGAGTTTTCTTTCGATCGACCACGTCGGGGTGGCGGTAACCGACTTGGAAGTATCGGTTCGCTGGTGGACGCGGTTCCTCGAGGAGGAGCCGTTCATGCAGGGCACGTGGATAGCCGCCGACGTCGAGGACTACGTGGGCAAGATCGTGGGATACCCCAACTGTGACATGTCGGGAGCGTTCTGGGCGCTGCCGGGCGGTTCGGTGCTCGAGATGCTCCAGTACCACAACCCGCCGCCAGGCCGGGTGGACATGGCCACCTACAACGCCGGCAACACCCATCTGTGCCTGGAGACCGAGGACATCTACCGGGATTACGAACGGATGCGCGACCACGCCGTGTTCGTGTCGGCGGAGCCGGTCCGCTGCGCCTGGGGTAGGTACGAGGGCGCCCTCACCTGCTACCTGCGCGACCCGGACGACATCTCGATCGAGCTGATCCAATTCGCTGACGGGGGAAGGCCGTTCGAGGTCGAGAGCCCGTTCGTCAACCCCTACGGCTAGCGCACATGGGATCGGGTCGCCGGGTCCGGGTGGGTGTGATCGGCGCCGGCTCCTGGGCGATCGCCAACCACATCCCGATCCTGGCCGGACGGGACGATGTCGAACTGGTGAGCGCCGTCCGTACCAACCGTGAGGCGCTGGCCATGCTGGCTGACAAGTTCGGGTTCGGACATGTCAGCCACGACTACCGGGACGCGTTGGCGCTCGACTTGGACGCCGTGGTCGTGGCCAGCCCGGCGGGGCTCCACTACGAGCATGTGAGAGCGGCGCTGGAGGCGGGCGCGCACGTGCTGTGCGAGAAGCCCTTCACCACCGAACCGGACCACGCCTGGGAACTCCATGGCATCGCCTCGGAACTCGGCCGCCACCTGGTCCTCGCGCTCGGCTGGAACTACCGTCCCACCGCCGTAGAGGCCAAGCGCCTGATGGAGGATCCCGGTGTCGGAGAAGTCCAGCACGTCCTGGTGGCCATGGCCTCCGGCCTGCGCGGGCTCCTCCACGGCACGGGGAGCTACCGGGGCCAGGATGCATTCTTCCGACCTGCCCAGGAGACCTGGACCGACCCCAGGCTGTCCGGCGGCGGGTACGCCCCGGCGGCCCTGAGCCACGCCCTCGGGCTGGCGTTGTGGGTCACGGGCCAGCGTGCTTCCCAGGTCTTCGCCTTCATGAACAACGAGGGCGCCGCCGTCGATCTTCATGACGCGATCAGCGTCCGGTTCCGCTCGGGAGCCACGGGTTCGATATCCGGAGCGTCGTCGCCACCCGGCGGGAGCGCGGTCGACCACGAGGACGCCCCATGGCCCAGGCACCAGCTGCAGGTCCGGGTGTACGGCACGGAGGGCCATCTCGTGGCCGATCTGGAACGGGACTTCCTGTGGCTCTTCCGCGACGACGGCAGGGATGTCAAGGTCGACCTGCCACCGGGCGCCGGTCTCTACGGGTGCGAGGACCCACCCGATGTGCTGATTGATCTGGCCCTCGGAAAGGCGGCGGAGAACCGATCTCCCGCTGATGTGGGAGCCAGGACCGTCGAGTTGCTGAGCGCCGCATACGAGAGCGCGAGCACCGGAGCCGTCGCTCAGGTGTCTTGGCAGGAGGCCTGATGGAGTCATCGGAGGCGAACCTCGACACGTCGAAGCGGGTGAGGATCGCTTTCTTCGGTGTGGGCAGCGTCGCGACCGCGGCGTTGAACCTGTGCCGCCAACGCTCCTGGATGGCCGTCACCTCTGCCGTCCGTAGCCCTTCATCGGCTGCCGCCCGGCCGACCGCCGGCGCCTGGGCCGGCGTGCGGATCTGGACGGACCCGGAAGCCATGCTCGATGAGGCGCGCCCCGAAGTCGCGCTCATAGCGACCAGGTCCGAACTCGACTCCGTACTTCCCTTGATCCGGCTGTGTGCCCGGAAGGGTGTTCACGTCGTAAGCACCAGCGAGGAACTCTCCTGGCCGGATGTGGAACAGCCCGGAGCCGGCGCCTCGCTCCAACGGGCCGCCGAGGAGGCCGGGGTGGTGATCGCGGCCACCGGCATCAATCCAGGCTTCGCCTTCGACGCCCTCCCGCTCGTGCTGGCGGGAGCCGCTTGGGACGTCTCGCGGATCATCGTTCAGCGCACGCTCGACGCATCCGTGTTCGGCCGGGACGTACACCGTTCGCTCGGTGTCGGCTACAGCGAGGCCGAGTTCCGGAGCGCCGTCCGGTCGCGTAGGGTCCGCGGGCACATCGGCTTCGCGGAGAGCGCTCGCATCGTGGCGGACGGGATGGGGTTGGAGATCGAGCGGTTCGACGAGGAGATCGAGCCGGTGCCGGCCGATCGTGTCCACGTCCTGGCCGGTTACACGATCGAACCGCCCGAGACCGCAGGGGTCGTCCAGCTGGCCACGGCATGGGTCGAGGGACAGGAGTGGCTCCGCTTCGAACTCTCCCTGCACGTGGCTCCGGGCGAGGTCGGTTGGGAGACCCGCGACCGCATCCGGATCTGCGGGGAGAACGAACTGGAACTCACGATGGAACCGGGCATGCCGGCCGTGTCCACCACCGCGGCCCTGCTCGTCAATGCGGTTCCCGCCGTCCTGGCGGCCCGGCCCGGCTTCTACCCCCCGGCGCGGCTACAACCCACCGCGCCGTGGTTGGCCCCGCGTCGGCCTCCGGGCAGGTCTTGAGGCTTGGACGGCCTCGCGGCCGTGCAGGTGTTCAGTCGAGGTGCCAGACCTCCTCGGCCCAGTAGAGGTTGCCGTCCTCGTCCACGAGGCTCAGGATCACATCCTCGAACCACTCCGACCAGCGGGCGTTCACCTCGGTGGGTCCGATCTTGCCGAAGGCGGTGGCCACGTCGGGGTGGGCCTCCACGTAGGCGATGACCTGGGTGCCGCGGCGGAACAGGCTGTAGTTCTTGAGCCCGGCCTTCTGGATCTCCTCGACAAGTTCGGGCCAGATCTCATCGTGGCGCTTCTTGTACTCGTCGGCCTTGTCCGGATAGATCTCGAACGTGAAGCACGCTCGTTCCATGGAAGCCTCCTCCAAACCGTCTGGGTGCCCGCTCGAATCTAGCGGTCCGTCTGCTAAATAACCAGGCGTCTCGGCGTCCGTGTGGCCTCGGACTGCCTTATCGGAACAGCTCGCCGCCGCTGCGACGACCAACGGTATCGCTAACCGTGATCCCGCCAACCCATCTTCCGTCCGCGTTCTGGTAGCGAATCTGGCAGCGCTTCAACCATGTCCCGTATCGACTCTTGAGCTTGTCGTAGGAAGGATGGACGTGCGGCCCCGCAACATGACCCTGACAGTAGGTACGACTCGCGATCGGGAAGATGAGCGCTGAGGTGACAAGATCGGCCAGTTGTAGCCCCGCATGGTTCTCGCTGTGGCCGAACACAGGCATCTCGACAATGTTCGGATACGAGTTACCGCTCCGCTTGAACATCTTCGTGAACACAGAATGGGCCACGTTCGCGTTTTGTGCGTTGCTGCGGCTGTCGCAGATGACCAGTCCGCCGGTCGGTTCTCGTTGCAGGTGATGCTGTAGATGAAGTGCGATGTCTTGGATCGAGAAGGTGTACATCGAGCGCTCGTCCGACTGCCTGGATGGATGCTTTACCCAAACCCTCCCGACGATGCCAGCGCCGTATTGCGTGAGCAGCTCGGTCGTCGTGTCCAAGAACCCGATCGCGGCTCGGCTGCGACGACGTGATCCACTCCGGATGTCCTTCCTGATGTCACTGCCCTTTACCTCGTTCAGAATCCCATCAAGTGGCCTCAGACCTGCCTTCCCCGGATGAAAGCGCTTCTTGGCCTTGAGGAAGTCCCTGGTCAGAGCCGGCACCACATCGCTTGCGATCACTAGACCACAGATAGCAAGGACAGGAGGAATATGGGCGACACTGGGATTGGGACGCCGACCGTCGCCCGCCTCGTCTATGTAGCATATCTTCATCTAACATGCCCAACTACAACTACGGCCACCTGGCAAGGTGGCCGTAGGACTTGCCGACTGAACCAGGGGCCCAGACGACATCAACTGTTTGCTGCTTGAGAGTGTAGCCGAAGTGGGACGTCTAGTGCAGCCCTATCTTGACTCGTGCTTTGCGATGGTGGTTGAGTCCCGCACACCACAGCCGATGCTATGACCGTCGGCGCGCCCCCGCAGATCAACGCGCTGTTCGCTCCCGCACGGAAGCGAGCCGTTCCACGCGGGCACCGTCAACACCCGCGCTGCATGCGGATCCTATTAGGGTCATGCCTCGGAGTCGACGCCGGATTGGAGGGTTCATGGGTGCGAACGATCGGGTGCGGGTAGGTGTGATCGGCGCCGGTTCTTGGGCGGCGAGCAACCACATCCCCGTGCTCCAGGCGCGGGACGACGTGGAGCTGGTGGTAGCCGTTCGCAAGGGCTGGGATGCCCTCGAGATGCTGAAGGACCGCTTCGGCTTCGAGCACATCACCGAGGACTACCGGGAGGCGCTCGAGCATGATCTGGACGCGGTGGTGGTCGGTAGCCCGTCGGTGTTCCACCACGAGCACGCCAAGGCCGCCATGGAGGCCGGCGCCAACGTCCTGTGCGAGAAGCCGGTCACCATCGATCCCGCCG
>JAPPGV010000059.1 GCA_028821235.1 bacterium | reverse complement strand
ACGTCTATCCACCCACCAACCCACCAGACCCTACCGGTGGATTCAGGCTAAGAGGGTGCTGAAACGGGCGGGATGGGTTGGCCCCTACTTGACCTCTCCATCCGGAGTTCCGTTGTCGGCCCGATGGCCAACCGGACATGTTTGCGTACCCTCCTCACCGCCCGATACACGTACCGGCTCAGGCGGCGCGGATCGCAACCGGCGTGCCGGGTGTCACGTCAACGAGGTCGATTCCATTGACGGGCATGACGAAGCCCCTGATTCCATGCCGGAGCCGCTCCCGATCCTCGGCCAGTTCCCGGGCCGAGGCCTCGGGTTGACCGGTCACAAGACGCGTGAACGCGACGCACGGCTCGGCCGCCTTGGCGTCCGATAGGAGGATCGAAGCCTGGGAGGTTCCGATGCGGATACCGCCATCCAACTCGGCCTCGGAGATGACCTCGTTACTGGAGACGATCAGGTTCTCGCCGCCCGCACCGAGCGGGATCGGGGTGAACTGCTTCCAGATGTTCTCGTAGTGAGAGGTGAACCCGATCGACAGGGCCCGGCCCGGCCGGTAGTTAGTGGCCTGCGGGTGATAGCGGTGGTGGCAGTCCACGATCCACGAGACGCCGTCGAAGCCGATCGGCCCGTCCGGGGTGAGCCGCAGGGTCGACACCTCGGCGAGCGGACCGAGCCGGTAATCCTCACCGTCGCGCAGGGGTCGACGGTGGATCTGGAGCTTGACGACCTGCCCGACCTCTACCCATTCACCCATCACGTGGTTCCTTCCGATTCCTGTTGCCGGGCCGCTCGGCCAGGAGGGTCCGTAGCAAGTCCGGACGGTCGGTGATGAGACCGTCGACTCCCAGGTCCAGCAGTTCCTCCATCTCGGCCCGACGGTTGATGGTCCATACTATTAACGGAACCCCCAGCCTCCTCGCGGCTCGGACCGTCCTGGGGGTGACGATGGTGATCCCACGATCCTTGACGGGCACCTGGAAGGAGTCGGCCCGGGGCCGGTACGGTAGGTGGGTCCTCGCCGCGGTCACGAACCGGACAATCTCGGCGGGGCCGGCCGAGGTTGCCACCGGGCGGTCGACGAGCGACCGGAAGCGGCGTAGGCGGGACCCGCTGAACGAGCCGACGATCACCCGATCCCACAGGTCGAGACGGCGGATGAGTTCCACCAGGGCCGCCTCCATGCCGTCGCTCTTCAGGTCGAGGGTGAATACGCCGTCCGGATAGGTGATGGCCAGCTCTTCGAGCGTCGGCACCTGGACTCCCTGTCCTCGATGGGGGTGGTCGCCGTCGCGCTCGAATCGATAGCCCGCGTCGAGGGTCCGGAGCTCCTCCAGGGAGTGGTCGGACACGAGGCCCGTGCCGTCGGTGGTGCGGTCGACCGTGTTGTCGTGGATGGTGACCAGCATGCCGTCCCTGGTGATCTGGAGGTCGGTCTCCAGGTATCTGTAGCCGAGATCCACCGCGCCCTGGAAGGCGACCATCGTGTTCTCGGGCCACAGCAACCCGGATCCGCGGTGCGCCATGGCGATAGGGTGCTCATGCCCGAGCGCGAAGGGAAGGGACATCGACCGGGAGGTTACCCCTGATTCCTCGCACAGGCCCTCCGGTTACCTGCTGACCACCACCTCGCCTGCCTTGAGTACCTTCCAGACCAGGTTGGTGCCCGGTCGGTAGGGAAGGTGGGTGGGGCTGGGAGCGTCGAGAACGACGAGATCGGCCACCGCGCCGTGGCCCAGCCAGCCCCGGTCGCCCAGGCCCAGCGCCCGAGCGCTGCCCAGTGTCGCTGCCCAGATGGCCTGGTCGGAGGTCAGCCCCATCTCGGTCACGGCCAGGGTGATGGCGAGGGGTAGCGACTCCACCATGACCGGCGCCGGGCTGCAGTCGGTTCCCAGTCCCAACGGGACGCCTTTCTCCATCAGCTTGCGAAGCGAGGTGGGGGAGCGGCGGGTCCCAAGCATCGCGGTGGGGGTGATCACCACGCTGACGCCCCTTTCGGCCATCTGTTCGGCCTGGTCCCGGTCGGGATACCCGGCGTGGTCTACCACCGGGACCGAGGCTTCCAGCGCCAGCCTGTAGACGTCCGGGGCCCGGCCGCGATGGTGTATCCGCGTCCGCGCCCCGAGGCTTGTGGCAACCCCGATGAGTCGGCGTGCTTCCCCGGTCGTCAGAGCGTCGCTTCCGAGTGACAACCGCACCGCGGCTCCCAGCCTGGCCGCCACGGGAAGGTGTAGCTCGGCCACCTCATCCAGAGTCCTCGAACGGTCGGATGCGGTGACCGGCAAACCCGATACGTCGAACGTGGGCACCAGATCAACCATATAACGCCCGCCCGTTTCGACCACCGTGTCGATGAGAGCCAGCTCCCGCTCGTAGTCGTTCGAATACCCGGCGGACGCTTCGACCGTGGTGACGCCGAAGTCGAGCATGCGGTTCAGACGCCGGCCGATCACGTCGGCGATCCGGGAAGCATCCGCTAGGTGGTTGAGGCGGGCTGTCGTGGCGCTGCCGGAGCGGGCAACCGAGCGGGCATCAGGCGCGCCGGTGCTTCTGAGCACGAACTCCTCGCTCCGGTCGCCCGCGAATGCCAGATGGGTGTGGGCGTCCACCAGTCCCGGAAGCACCGCCCGACCCCCGCAGTCCAGGCTGGGAAGAGACCGGAGTCCCTGGGGTGTTCGTTCCGAGGGCCCGGCCCAGACCACCAGGCCGTTGCGGATCGCCACGGCCGCATCCGTTACGAGACCCAGCAAGCCGGGGAAACGCCGATCGTTGGTAGCCAGCGTGCCGATGTTGTCCAGCACCATGTTGCCGATCGGCGTGGCCTGCTCCCGCACGAGGTCCACCGCGAGGTCCACGCAGGCATCACAGATGGCGGCGCCGGCCTCGCCCATGACCAGGTTTCCGGCGTCTTCCGCCCGGGTTCCGCAGAAACTACAGATCATCGGCCAAGCCGGTACCGGCGACAATCCAGCATGAATGGGCTACTGGCGACTGCGACCACGACCTGTCTCACCGCCCAGGTAAGTTACTCGAAACGGCCCGGAACGCAGGGATCGTCGTCAACACCGAGGCGGCGGGCGCTGGGCTTCTCAAACATCAACCTCGCGCCGAGCCCTCGGTTACGGCTGTCCCGAGCGCCTGTTGCGCCTGGCCAGAGAGGCTGCCCCGATCAGGACGGGCACAGCCATGACGAGCGCCGCCACCCTGACGTTGACGAGGGTGGCCACGGAACCGTCGATGAGGCTTGCCACGGGCCGGAGTCCCAGGAAGGCCACGCCCCACAAGGCCATGACCCGGCCTCGGTGGCCTTCCGCCGTGTTGATCTGCACCAGGGTTGTCGACAGGCTGACCGAGACGATGTACATGATCCCTCCGGCGAACAGCGCGGCGATACCCATGTTCGGGTGGGAGGACATCCCGAATGCTGCGATCGACAGGCCCAGCCCGGTCATCCCCAGCGCGATGCTCCGGAACGAAGCCCGTATCCGGGTGATCACCAGGGCGGCGGTGAGCGCTGCGCCCAGACCGAACACCCCGATGAGCACGCCGGTGAACGTGTCGGGCCTCCCGTAGATCTCTACGGTGAACGCCGGGGTCAGGTTGCTCACCGGATCGACCGCTACCGAGACGGCGGCGATGGAGATGAGCAGCGGACCGATGATGGGGTCCTTTCTGACCAGGCGGATCGTCTCCCTGAGGGTGGTGCGCTCCGTGGGCCTGTGGCGCCTGCGCGGGTCGACCTTGACGATCATCACCGCCGCCGCCAGGGACAGGTAGGAGAGGGCGTTGATCGAGAACGCCCAGGTGAAGCCGAGGGTCAGGATGACCCCCGCGCCTATCACCGGTCCGATGGCTCGTGCCAGGTTGAAGGTGATCGCGTTCAGGGCCACCGCAGCCTGCAGGTCCTTCCGCTCGACCAACTGCGGCACCAGCGCCTGCTGTGCCGGGAGCACGAAGGCCTTGGTGATGCTGAACGCGAGAGCCGTACCCAGCAGCCACGCGGGGGTCACCAGGTCCAGATAGGTGACCAGCGCCAGCATCCCTCCGGCCGCCGTGGCCAGTACCTGCGTCAGGACGATCAGGCCGCGCCGGTCGAACCGGTCGGCGACCGACCCGGTCCAAGGGGCGAGGACGATGATGCCCAGGAACTGGGAGAAGGTCGTCATCGCGACCAGGAAGGTGGATCCCGTGAGCCGGAAGATCAGGAGCGCGAGGGCGATGTTCTGGATCCAGGTGCCCATGTTCGACATGAGGTTGCCGAGGAAATAGGGACCGAAGTTCCTCCCGAGGAGCAGGCTTAGCGGCTTGCTCGGAGGAAGGTCCGGCTCGGCGATGTTCAGATCTGAGTCCATGACCCGGTCCAGACGGTTGATTCCAATGCTGACGACGCCGCGCCGTCAACGCACGAGCACCCGGATCGGCCTCGGGTTACTCCGCCAGGCCCAGCTTCCTCAACTGCGGGAGTACCCGGTAGCCGAGCAGCTCTATCGATTCGAACCAGCGGTCGAACCTGAGCCGGAGGTCGAATACGAGGTGTTCCACCTCGACGGCGGCGAACTTGACGACCTCCTCCACCACGTCATCGGGTGACCCCGCTATCAAGGAGCCTTCGATGTCCTTGGCCGTCTCGAAGACACCCGAGGGAGGCTTCACCCACCACTTGCCGCGTTCGTTCGCCCAGCGTAGAAGCCCGTCGATGTTGAGGCCATCGAACGCCTCCTCGCGGGTCTTGGCGATCGAGGTCGGGGGGATCACGGCGACCGTAGGCCGGGAGCGGCCTGCCTCGGCCGCCATCTTGTCCATCGCCTCCACCCGCTTGGCGATGGTGGGCAGGGTGGTCCTTCCCGGCATCCAGCCGTCGCAGTAGCGGACCGCCCTGCGGGCCGAGGCCGGGGTCGATCCGCAATACCAGAAGGGAATAGGAGCGGGGGGTTTCGGCTCGATCGAGATCGCGTCCAGCTTGTAATGGGCATCCTGGTAGTCGACCCGTCCCTCGCCGAACAGGCGCTTGAGGATGTTGGCGTTGGACTCGACCAGTTCGGGACGGAATATGCCCGGCATCCCGATGGCCTCGAACTCGTGGTCGAAGGTGCCGGCTCCGTAGCCGAGGATGATCCGATCGCCGACCAGCTGGGCGAGCGACCCGACCGACAGCGCGGTGTGGATCGGATGGCGGAAGGGGATGAGGGATCCGGTTCCCAAGGTGATGCGGTCGGTGACGGCGCCGACCGCGGTGAGGGTGACGAGGGCTTCGTAGAAGACGATGTTGGGGTTCTCGAGTTCTGCGTGTGGTTCGAACACCAGATGGTCCCGGACCCAGAGGGAGTCGAATCCCAACTCTTCGGCGAGCCGGGAACCGGTCAGGATGCGCTCGCGGTTGGCGTACATGCCGAAGTGAGGCAGGAGCAGGCCGAATTTCATGACGGTTCCTCTTCTAATCGCTGGGTTTCACGTGGCGCCCGAACCCTGGCCTCCCCTTGACCGTCCCGCCACCGTAGATCTCGACACCCCTCAGGAACGTGCGTTCCACCGCCCCGACCACCTGCCGGCCGTCGTAGGGGGTCCATCCGATCTTGGACAGCACGTCCTCGTTGCGGATCGTCCACTTCTTGGTGGGGTCGACGATCAGCAGGTCGGCGTCGAAGCCCGGCCGGAGGTACCCCTTTGAACCGATGTCGAAGCACCGGGCGGGCGCCTCGGCCGTCAGCTCGACCACTCGCTCCAGCGTGAGCTTTCCCCCGTGTGCGGCGTCGAGCAGCAGGGGCACCTGGTGCTGGATTCCCGGAGTGCCGGTGTGGGCGGCCCACATGTCCTCCCAGCCCACGTCCTTCTCCGCCCGGGTATGGGGAGCGTGATCCGAGGAGACGATGTCGATCGTGCCGTCATCCAGCGCGTCCCAGATGGCGGCCCGGTGGTGGTCGGGCACCCAGTAGGACAGGCAGTAGGGCCCTAGCTCGAGCACGTCTTCCCAAGTGCTGAGGAACAGTGCCCAGTGGTTCACCTCGCCCGTGACCCGGACGCCCTCGTCCTTGGCCCGGCGGATCATCTCGATCCCCTCGATGGTCTGGACGTGGACGATGTGGAGGCGGCAGCCGGTAGCCTTGGCCATCCGCAGCAGGGTGGCGGTGGCGGTGTCCCAGATGATGCCGTCGTACGCGGCCAGGGTCTTGGCGTATGCCTCCGGGCTGCGATCCCCTCTCTTCCAGTATCCCTGCTCGACGTGATCCATCAGGGCCTGGTCGTGCGGATGGACCATGAAGACGCGCCCTGTCTCCTCCACGTCCTCGAACATCTGCAGCAGGTGGCCGTGGTCGTGGATCCCCGTGCCGGCCGGGTGGGGATAGGTGCGGCCGGTGTCCACCACCATGTACACCTTGAAGGCCGCCACCCCGGCCGCGGCCATGGCCTCGGTCTCGCCGTGGGCGGGCACCGGGTTGTGGTTGTAATCCACGATGCTCCTGGCCCGGTAGAGGTCGAGGACCTCCTCGAGATAGGTCCTGGTCACGGTGGGGGGATCCAGGTTGGGCATCCCGAAGATGGTCGTCACCCCGCCGGCGGCAGCGGCCTCGGTGCAGGTGATCAGGTCTTCCTTGTGGGTGTAGCCGGGCTCGCGGGTGTGGACGTGGACGTCCACCATGCCGGGCAGCACCAGCTTGCCGGTGGCGTCCACCACCTGCTTCGCCTCCAAGCCGGCTCCGTTACCGGTGGTTACCTCGACGATCCGCCCGCCGGAGACCCCGATGTCCGCCCGCTGCCGGCCCGAGCCGGATACGAGGGTTCCTCCGACCACCGCCAGATCGTATGTCATGTCGTCGCTCCCGGGTCGTGGTCCATCGTCACGGGTTCCCTGCGCAGGTACGTGCCGAACCAGTCGGTGATCTGGGGAACCACCGTGTCCGCGTACTGCGCATAGGCGCCGTAATGGGTGGTGTGGCGCTGCATGAGCAGCTTCTTGGGAGGGTGGGCGCGCTCGTAGAGGGCCACCGCGTGGTCGGTGGGCGTCACCGGGTCGTTCTCCACCCCGACGATCAGGAGCGGAGCGTCTTCGATACTGCCGACCACCTCGATCGGCTTGTAGGCGAGTATCCCATCCACGCTCCGTAACTGCACCAGGGTGGGGACGCGGGAGTCCACGTCCTTCTTCACCTTCGTGGTCCTCCGCTCCGGTGTCTGGAGCATGATGTCCTCGCGGGGATGGACGAGCCGGCTCTTGCCCGTCAGGACCCGCTCGGCCCGGTCGGCGCGGAGGGACTCCAGCAGTTCGTACCATTCGTACTCCCGGCGCATCCGGCGCAGCCAGTCCTCTCCGTCAGCCACCGGCACCTGTGAGACCGCGCAGCGGATGCGCGAGTCCGCCGCAGCCAGCATGATCGCGTTGCCCCCGCCGGTCCCTCCGCTGCCGAAAGTGCCGATGCTGTCCTCGTCGATGTCCGATCGCGACGCGACGTAGGTCACCGCGTTGATCAGGTCCTCCAGCTGGCGCGAGGGCAACAAGAGGTCACTCGCCCCCTCGGAGGAACCGAAGCCGCGGAAGTCGAGGATTAAGACCGCGATCCCGGCGGCGGTGAGGGCTTCGTGGTAGGGGAGGTAGAGCTGGGCGTCCTTGAGACCCAGCCAGCCGGGCCCTTGGACTACAGCCGGGTAAGGAGCGTCCGCACTCCGGTCGGGAAGCCGGAGGATCGCCGAAACGCGATCACCCTCCGAGTAGAACGAGACCTCCTCGACCCTCACGACCGACCTCCAAGGAACCTCTTCGACGCGGTGCTCACGGAGCGAGTATAGGGATCGGATATACGGTATACAGCCGTCAGCGCATCCCGGCTAGCCGCAGATTTCGGCGATGCACTGGGCGTAGACCTTGGTGCAATCGACCAGGTTCTCTATCGAGACGATCTCCCCGTACTGGTCGTAGACGTCGTAGACGCCGTCCTTGCGGATTCCGCCGGGACCGTAGGTGAGGGCGGGCACGCCGTACTCGTGGAGGATCGAAGTGTCGGCTGACACGTCGTAGCGGTACGGCTCCACCTTGTGGGAGGGGGTGCCGAACACGGCGCGATGGGCCCGCTCCACCGTCTGCACCAGGGGCTCGTCATCGCCGATCTCGTACCCGTTGCGGCACAGGAAGAAGGAGAGTTCGGTGGCCAGGGCGGGATCCTTCTCGGCCAGGTCATCCAGGAAACCCCGCACCTGTCGGTGGATCTCCATGATGGTCGCGGTAGGGGGGAAGCGGAAGTCGAGGTACAGGGTGCAACTGCGGGCCGGGTTGACGGCCGGTTGGAAGGGGTTCCCGCCGCGGATCGCCCCGAATCCGATCCTCGTTCCCATGGTGGGGTGAGCGTGGGAAGCGGCGAACTCCGGTTCCCAGGCGCGGAGGGCGTCCAGCACCCGGACCCCCTTCTCGATGGCGTCGTCACCGTGCTCCTTGGACCAGGTGTGGCGGGAGATGCCCCTGGTGGTGACCTTGGCGAAGATGTAGCTCGAGTTGCCGGTCTGGACCCTCAGCCCGGTGGGTTCGCCGAGAATGGCGGCGTCCGCCACCACGCCGTGTTGGGCGGCGTACAGGGTGCCCCAGCCTCCGGCCCGGTAGGCCGGTCCGGCGAACTCGTCGGTGGGGGACTTCTCGGTCTCTCCGATCACACCGGCCAGGATGATGTCGCCCCGTAGTTCGATGTCCGCCTCCTGGACGGCCCGGATGGCCCCGTAGTAGGCCGCGAAGGCCGACTTCATGTTGGAGACCCCGAGGCCGTAGATCCAGCCGCTTTCCTCGACCGTCGCCTTGGGAAGCAGCCCGAACGGCATTCCCGGATCCTTCCCGGTCATGCCCGTGTCGAAGTGCGCCCCAAGCAGGAGGCTGCGGCCCCGGCCGCTTCCTCTCAGGCGGCCGATCACGTTGTAGCGGTCGGGCTCCACCTCTTGGAGCTCGATGTCCATCCCGTCGATCTCCCGGAACCGGTGGGCCACGTAGTCGGCGATCGGGCCTTCCTCCCCGGTGGGGCTGGGGATGTCCACGAGGTCGCAGGTCATGCCGACCATCTCGTCCCGGAGTTCGGGCGTGAAGGAGGGAAGGAGCGTGGCGAGCAGTTCGTTCATGATCGGGTTCTCCTTCTACCTCGGAATGCTCGGGTTGTGATGGGTTCTGTCCGGTGGCACAGGTCTTCAGCCGGCCCAGCCGACCAGAGCGTCGATGCTTATCCCACCCGGGCCCTGGATGAGCAGGACCATGCCCACGATGATGAGCGTGAAGGGCCAGTCCCAGCCGTCCACGAAGCCCTGCTTCCACTTGACCATCGGTATGGCCAGGATGAGGATCACGATGAGCGGGATGACCGCCACGCGGGTCAGCAGACCGACGACCAGCAGGAGCCCGCACAACGTCTCGACGTATCCGGCCAGCAGCGCCACCGCGGCCGGATAGGGAACGCCCTTGCTCCGCAGGAGGTTCTCGGTCCGGCGCGGGCCGTGCCCCGTATCGGCGCTCCTGAAGATCTTGGGCCAGCCGTGGGCCATGAAGACGGCGCCCATCGTGGCTCGCAGCAACCCCATCGCAAGGTCTTCCACCGCTGCTCCTCCCGCTCTCCCGGCGCCCGGAGCGCACCGAAGTCCTGCTTGCCATCCCGGCGGCCGGGCCGCGCTCCGGATCGGATACTCTAAACACGTGAAGCCCCCACGGTTCAGCTACGCCGCGCCGGCCACCGTCCGTGAGGCGACCGACCTGTTGGATAGCGCCGGGGGCCGGGCCCGCGTGCTGGCCGGGGGGCAGAGCCTCATTCCGATGCTCCGCCACCGCCTGCTCGAACCGGAGGCCCTGATAGATCTCCGCCGGATCGACGGGTTGCGCGACATCTGCCTCGACGACGCCCGTAGGCTCAGGCTGGGAGCGATGGTGACGCACCATGCCCTCGAGCGTTGGGCCTCCGACCACGGGCAGGATCTCCTCGTCGATGCCGCCGCGCACATCGGCCACCATTCGGTCAGGACGATCGGCACCGTGATCGGAAGCCTGGCCCACGCTGATCCCGCCGCCGAGTGGGGCGCGGTCGCCCTCGTCCTGGACGGAGTCTGCCAGGTGGCCGGACCTGACGGAGAGCGGGAGGTGGGGGTCGAAGGGTTGTTCACCGGCCCTTACTCGACCAGCCTGGCCGGCTCGGAGATCATCACTTCGTTGACCCTCTCGCTGCCCCCGTCCTGTACCGGTGCTGCCTTTTCCGAGGTGGCGCCTCGCCCCGGTGACCCGGCAATGGCCGGAGCGGCCGCGGCCGTCAGTCTCGACGGCCCCCGCGTGGAGAGCGCCCGGGTGGCTCTGATCGGACTCGCCCCCACGCCGTGCCGTGCTCCGTCGGTCGAGGCCGCTCTGAGCGGCAGTGAGGCCTCGGTCGGTATCGAAGCGGCCGCGCAAGCCGTGGAGGACGACATCGCTCCGATCGGGGACATCCACGGTTCCGAGGAGTACCGGCGGCGGGTGGCGCCGGTGGTGGTAGCCCGCGCCCTGCGATCGGCGCTGGCGAGGGCGGAGGGCGGCCGGCCGTGACCGAGACCGTCCAGGTGACGCTGCTCGTCAACGGTGTCGAGCACGCCTTGGCGGTCGAACCCCGCCTGATCCTCGCCGATGTGTTGAGGGAGCGCCTCGAACTGCATAGCATCCACCTCGGGTGCGAGGAGGGAATCTGCGGTGCCTGCACCGTGCTCCTGGACGGGGAGCCGTCCACGTCGTGCCTGATCCTCGCGGTGCAGGCAGTGGGTCGATCCATCACCACGCTGGAAGGGCTGGACGGCGATCCGACCATGACCGGCCTCCAGGCCGCCTTCCACGAGAACTTCGCGCTCCAGTGCGGCTTCTGCACCCCCGGTGTCCTGGTGAACCTGTTCTCGCTGCTGGAGGACCGGGACCCGTCCGCTCCACCATCCGAGGTTGAGGTCCGGACCCGCCTCAACGGCAACCTGTGCCGGTGTACCGGGTATCAGAGCATGGTGGCGGCGGCCATGCAGGCAGCCCGCTCCGGCTCGGGACACGAGGACCCATGAGGACCGGCGCCGTCTTCGGCAGGCCGGTCCTCCGCAGGGAGGACAGCCGGTTCCTCAAAGGCGAGGGGGTCTACGTACCCGATGTCCGGCTCCCCGATGCCGCGGAAGCGGTCGTCAAGCGCAGCCCCCACGCCCATGCCCTGATCGAACACATCGATATCTCGGAGGCAGCCGCAGCGCCCGGCGTGGTCGCGGTGATCACCGCCGACGACCTGACCGATACCGGCGTCTACCGCCCGTACCACAAGTCACCGCCCGCATTCGCCAACCTGCTCCGGCCGCTCGAGAAAGGCCACGACGTGCCGCTCCTGGCCGCCGGACGGGTGAGGAGGGTCGGTGAGCCGGTCGCGCTGGTTGTGGCGGAAGACCGCTACCTGGCCGAGGATGCCGCCCGGCTCATCCGGGTCGACTACGAACCGCTGGAACCGGTGCTCGACTCCGAAGCCGGCTTGCGGCCGGAGGCGCCGGTCATCCACGACGAGCTGGGAGACAACGTGCAGAGCCGGGTCGGGGTGGTGGTCGGGGATCCGGACGGGGCGATGGCAGCCGCCGATCACACCGCCGGGTTCCGGTTCACGATCCGGCGGCAGATCGGGAGCCCCCTGGGACCCAGGGCGGTGCTGGCCCGATTCGACCCGGTGGAGGGCCTGACCGTCTGGTCTGCCACCCAGATGCAGCACCTCGCCCGCAAGGTGATCGGGGGGATTCTCGGAGTGGCCGAGGACCGCATCCGGGTCATCTGCCCGGACATGGGCGGCAGCTTCGGCGGGGGCGTCTACTACGAGGACATCCTGATCCCGTATCTCGCCCGGCGGGTAGGCCGCCCGGTGCGTTGGGTCGAAGACCGGACGGAGAACCTGGTCAACGCCCGCCACGCCCGAGACCAGGTCCATGATGTCGAGGTGGGGTTCGACAGCCGGGGCCGCCTCCTCGCCCTCCGCGACCGGATCCTCGTAGACATGGGCATCGCCAACTTCTACGGCCTGGTGGTGCCGTACAACACGATCTCCCATCTGAAGAGCCAGTACCGGATCGACAACTACGAGGCCGCGGCGACCTGCGTGATCACCAACAAGACTCCCAACGCCCCGGCCAGGGGAGCGGGGCGGGTCACGGCCGCCTTCGTGATCGAGAGGGTTCTGGAGAGGGTCGCCCGCCGGCTCGACCTGGATCCGGCGGACGTGAGGAGGATCAACCTCATTCCCGCTGATGCCATGCCGTTCGACACCGGGGTGCCCTACCGTGACGGCAAGCCGTCCGTGTACGACAGCGGCGACTTTCCCGCCCAGCTCGAGATGGCGCTGGAGGCGATCGGCTACCAGGAGTTCCGCGCCCGCCAGGCCCGCCTGCGGGCCGAGGGCCGCCACGTCGGGATAGGTATATCCGCCCACATGGAGGGGACCGGCTTCGGCCCTCCCGAGAGCGCCATCGTGAGGGTCGACGGGTCAGGGGCGGTGACGATCCTGAGCGGGTCCAACAACCACGGCCAGAGCCACGAGACCACCCTCGCCCAGGTGTGCGCCGATGCGTTAGGCGTCGCCATCGAGACGATCTCCCTACGGGACGGCGACACCGCCCTGATCCGGCAGGGAGGAGGCACGTTCGCCAGCCGCACCGCGGTCACCGGCAGCATGGCGGTGGCGGGTGCGGCCCGGAAGCTCCGAAAGAAGGCCATCGAGATGGCCGCCCGCCTCCACGGTGTGGAAGTGGACGGACTGACCGTGATCGGCGGGGTCATCCGGGACGGCGCCGGCGCCCGGATCACGACCCTCGCAGAGTTGGCCCAGACGACCGGCGACGGGGAGCGCACCGGTGGGAGAGCGTGCTTGGAGGCGATGGACTCCTTCGCGTCGCCGACCGTGACGTGGGCCTCCGGAACCCACGTCGTCACCCTCGAGGTGGATCGTGACACCGGCCAGGTCGAGTTGGAACGCTACGTGATAGCTCACGATGCGGGAAACATCATAAACCCGGCGGTGGTGGAGGGTCAGATCGTGGGAGGCGTGGTACACGGGATCGGCAACGCGCTGTCGGAGGAGGCGGTCTACGACGAAGCCGGCAACCTTCTTAGCGGCAGCTTCGTCGACTACCGGCTCCCGCGGGCCATCGACGTTCCGCCCATCGAGGTTCACCACCAGGAGTTCCCCTCCGGGCTGAACGACCTGGGGATCAAGGGATGCGGCGAGGGAGGAACGGTGGGTGCACCCGCGGCCATCGCCAACGCGGTCGAGGACGCCCTCCACCCCCTCGACCTGCGCATAACCGAGATGCCCCTGCAACCGGAGAAGCTACTGAGATACATCCTCACGGCCGAAGCATTAGCCCGGAAAGGCCAGGAGGCGTGACTGCCAAGACCCGCCGGGCCCGGCTAGGGCAGGTGTGATCCGGGGGCGGTCGTACCGGCAGAGGGGCTTACCCTCAAGTCATACCCGGTTGTACTCCGGGTATCAAAAAAGCCGTCTCCATCCCTGACACGGTCTTCCAGGCAGCCGAGCGGTTGGCGGAACGTCGCCGGTGCTCCCGATCACGCCTGTACACCCAAGCCCTGGAGCTGTTGCTCGTCGCTGCTGATGCCGATGAGGTCACAACTCGGCTGGATACCGTGTACGCCGGGAGCCATCGGAACTTTCCCCAGCATTGCGGGCTGCACAGCATCGGGCACTGAACGAGTCCTGGTGATCCGCCGCGGTGACATCCGCCGGGTCGACCCTCTTCCTCCGTAGGTTCCGAGCCGGGCCACCGGCGGCCGGTGCTGGTTGTCGCCAGCGATCGCTTCAACCGGAGCACCATCAACACAGTGCTCGCCATCGCCATCACCTCGAACCTACGTCTGGCTGCCGCGCCGGGCAATGTTGACCTACCTGGAAGGGTGAGCGGCCTTGATCGGGATTCCGTGGTCAACGTCTCGCAGTTCGCTACGGTGGACAAGGCAGACCTGTCTGATGCGATCGGAAGAGTCGATGCCGCGACCATGCGGATGGTCGATGACGGCATGGCGCTGATTCTGGACCTGTCCACCGAGCGTTGAGATACCCCCGGGTTGGCCCGGAGGTCGGTGGCAGAATCGCCGGGTCTGCCTCTTGCTTGAAGGAGCCGCGGACGGCTTAGCAGGCGGGTCGCCGGCTTGGCTCGGTTCAGCGATCATGTCCCGATGTTCCGGCGGAGTCGCCGGGTCGACATCGATGTCGGCGATGATCCTCAGTTGCCCCACACATGATCCGACCAGCGGGGGTCCATCCTGGCGGACCGGACTGACCCGGACAGGAGGCCGGCGGTCCTTCATCACAATGATCGTTGTTCCGGTCTCCTGGACGTCATCCATCAGGCGCAGGCGATGCGCCTTTAATTCCGCGGCGTGCACCGATCGTTCAAACCGCCAGCCCGGCTTCCGCGAGCAGGCCCAGGTGGTCGGCGTTGCGTACCGGCAGCGACGACGCCCCGCTGAACAGGCAGACCCGGAGAGGTATTCGCCCGGCCATCATGCACGGCCTCCGTGTGCCGGACACGCCATCAGAGCACCGGGTTCTCAACGGCTCCAGGTAGCGGTGGCGGCCGGTAACCCCCGGCGGCCGCTTCGTAGGCTGCCGCGACACGGAGCAGCAGGGGCTCGTGCAGCCGGCGCGACGACAGCTGCAGGCCCACCGGGAGGCCGTCGACGTAGCGGCCGGACGGGATGGAGATCGCCGGCACACCGGCCATGTTCCAGGGAAGGGTCAGCCGCGTGGTGAGCCTGCTCTGTGCGCCCGGCTGGTCCAGATCGATACACCTTCCCCCACCGATCCCGACATGCCGGGCGTCGATGGGGAAAGCCACGGTGGAGTTGCACGGAGTGAGCACCACGTCCACCGCCTCGAATACTCGGGCAACCCCGGCGCGGATCTCGTTGCGCACCTGCAAGCCCCGGCGGTGATCGGCGGCGGAGACGAACTCCCCGGCCAGGATCCTGTAGCGGATCTCGGGTGTGGCGAAGCCGTCCGGACGGGCGAGAGCGTGTGGAAGGAGAAGGGACTGCGACTCGTGCTGGGCGGCCGCCAGCGCCAGGGGAATCTCGTAGAAGGCCGATAGGTCCACCTCCTCGACCTCCGCTCCCAGGTCTTCGAGGACCCGGGCCGCGTCACGTACGGTCTCCTCCACCTCCGCGAGGGCGTCGTCGAAGAAGTAAGAACCGGGCAAGCCCACCCTCAAGCGACCCGTGCCCCTTGCCAAGCCGTCGCGGTAGGAACCCTCGAAGCCGGAATGGATGGACGTCGGGTCCTTGGGATCGTGTCCGGCCATGACGTCGAGCAGGGTTGCGGCATCCTCGACCGTCCTCGTGATCGGGCCGATGGTGTGGTGCCAGGAGCTGGTGGGAGGCAACTCCCCGAACCGGCTGGCCAGCCCGTGGGTGGGCATCAGGCCGACCACACCGCAATACGATGCCGGCGTCCGGATCGAGCCCCACCCGTCGGTGCCGACCGCGGCCCAGGCCATCCCGGCGCTCACCGCGGCGGCGGAGCCTCCGCTCGAGCCGCCCGGTATGCGGGCCGGGTCCCAGGGGTTGCGTACCGTGCCGAAGTGCATGTCCTTGCAGGTACCCCCCATTCCCCAC
This sequence comes from bacterium, assembly GCA_028821235.1. NCBI lineage: Bacteria > bacterium. The sequence continues at coordinate 37,377 of JAPPGV010000059.1, read as the reverse complement.
TCGTGCATGTTGTTCTTCCCGAGGAGGATGGCCCCGGCTCGCCGGAGGCGGGTGACGACCTCCGCATCGAAGTCGGTCTTGTGATCCGCCCAGAGCACCGATCCGTTGGTCGTGGGGTGGCCCGCCACCGCAACGTTGTCCTTCACCGCCACCGGGATGCCGTGCAGCGGCCCGCGGTGGTTCCCGCTTGCGATCTCGTCCGCGGCGACCCTGGCACCGGCCAGCGCTTCCTCTTCGAACACGGTGACGTAGGCCCGCAGGACGGGGTCCAGGGTCCGGATGCGGTCGAGCGTTCTGGAGACCAGATCGACAGGAGAGACCTCCCCGGCCGAGATGCGACTTGCGACCTCGCTGATGGAGGCGAGCGCGATGCTGTCGCTCAACGCTCGCCCGCGTAGAGGGCGGTCCGCGGATCGGTGGAGTCCGGGACGCGCTCGGCCAGCCTTCCGGACCGGCGCAGTATCTGCATCACGTAGGGAACCAGCACCTCGGAGTCGTCGGGATCGAGCGCGTCGCCGAACCTCTCCCGGATCAGGAGCCGAGCGCGGGCCGCCAGGTCTTCATCCGTGGGGGAGTCTTGCTCGGGGTCCCCTTCGGCGCGATCACCGGGTTCCGCCGGAATGGCGCCTTCCTGCCCACCCCAGGAAAGGCGCAGGAGGTCGGGCCGGTCGTACTGGCGGTTGACCAGCTGCGCCCAGGTTCCGGCGTCCGGGTCGATGTCGGCGTAGAGGATTCCCTCGCCCTGCTGGGGACCGGCCAGGATCCTGCCACCCGGCGCGTAGATCATCGAGCCGGGCTCCTCGGTCATCGTCATGAGGTTGGCCCGATGCGCGGCGTCCGGCGCCACCCGCTCCACGGCCTCCGCATCCGAAGCGGCGGCCACCGAGAGTACGTGGGCCGTGTTCTGGTAGGCCACGGCCCGCCCGGTTATCGACACCACATTCTGCATCACGCCGGGAGCGTGGAAATGCGGGGGCCAGAGAGCCACGTGGATCCGGGCGCTCAGAGCGCGCATTGCGTAGGTGAGCAATGGGTTGGAGTTTTCCCCTCCTGCCAGCACGCTCACCGGCCCCCACGGCGAGTCGAACACGCGGATCGACTCCCCACCGCCCGGGTGGAAGAAGACCCGCTCACCCACTGCCGGAACCAGCTTCCGGCGCACGCCGAGCATCGCACCATCCGGGGACAGCACCATCTGGCTATCGAATACCACGCTCACCCCAGGGTCGGGACGCTCGACGAGGCCGATCACGACCATCGCTCCGGCGCGGCGGGCGGCCTCGCACAGCAGATCGCTCTCCGGGCCCGGAACCGTCAGGGCGTTCTCCACCATGGCTGTGGCAAGTTCCCTCGAACGGCCGGCGGTGGGTGGCAGGGCGTGGAACCAGATCGGGTGTCCGGGAAGGAAGCTCTCACCGAATGCGACCAGGCGAGCACCGGCGGCTCCGGCCTCCTCGATCAGGCCGCACGCCTTGCGCACGGACGCGGCCCGATCCAGAAACACGGGGGCCGCCTGCACCACGGCCACCCGGACGGGTCCTTCAGTACCGGCAGGCACGGGCTGATCGTATACGATGACCGGACCGATGAACACCCGGCAGCGTTGAATTCCCGGCAGCGATGAGCCTCTCCTTCGGCCTCCTCGTGCCCCACTTCGGCCCGCACTCGACCTGGGACCGGGTGTTCGCGATCGGGCCGCGCCTCCAGGAACTCGGGTTCTCCAGCGTCTACTTCCGGGACCAGCTGGGCTTCACGGGTGGCGTGTCGTTCGAGAACCCCAGCCACCACTTCGTGGATCCCTTCATCGCCATGAGCGCCGTCGCGGCAACCACCGAACTGACCGTGGGCATGGCGACCCTGACCCCGATTCGCCCGCCCGTGGTGCTCGCCCAGCTGGTGGGATCCCTCGCCCACCTCGCTCGTGGCCGGGTAGCGCTCGGTGTGGGTCTGGGGGGCCAGCCGAACGCCTTCCGCCTGGCAGGACTATCGGTCGACGACCGCATTGCCCTCTTCGAGGAGATGGTGACTGTCCTACGTGCCACGTCGCATCCCCGCGCCTCCCACCGTGGCACCCTGATCAGCTTCGACGGCCTGACTCTCGATCCGGCCCCGCCCCGGGATCTGACGCTTCTCTACTGCGGTTCCAGCCTGGCGGCCATCCGTCGAGCGGTCCGCTTCACTGACGGTTGGTTCCCCGGCCGCTGCCCGCTACAGGTGTTCGACCGCCTGTCGGGAAGGCTCAAGGAGGAGGCCGGCGCGGCCGGCAAGACGATGCGGATCGCCATCGTCCCGCTGATCTCCCTCGACCGGAGCCGGGAGCTCGCATTGGCCAAGGTCAACGTTGAGGGAATCCTCGAGGAGTCCCGCCGGAAGCCGGCCTGGCGTCCGGACGGACCGTTCGACTCGGCGGCGGACCTGCGCGGCGCGCTCATCGCGGGCACGCCCGATGACGTGGTGGAGGAACTCCATCAACTGGAAGGCCGCGGGGTGGACGAGGTGGTACTCGATCTGCGGGAGAGGATGGACGCCTTCGAGGAAGGCATCGAACAGCTCGGAGCCGAGGTCCTCCCGGCTTTCGTGACCTAGCGGTCAGCCGGCCACCGACCCTCACCCTGGCCCGAGGGAAGATCCCGGGTTTCCCTCCGAGCTGCCTGCAAGAGGTGCGCCGCGTGCCGACAATCAGTTGCGCGGGTAGGCCACGCTGTATACATTATGCGCGGAAGTTCGAGGCGCTACTTGGCGGAATTCGGCCATGTGGTGCTGTACGACCGGTGGCGGGGCGGCTCGCACACCGCCCGGCTAGGGAGGAGTTCGGATGAGACACATGAGGCTTTTGGCACTGGTGCTGGGCTTTGTCCTGCTTGGCGCCGCCTGCGGCGCCGATGAGGAGCCCGCTGCTACCACCCAGGCTACGACCGCAACGCAGGCCACCCAGGCCACCCAGGCCCCGGCCGACGACACGCCCACCGAGACGGCTCCGGCCGACGATGCGATGATGGATGAGGCCGAGACGATCGCCGACATCCGGTCCCGGATCGAGGGCCAGTCGGTGGTGGTGGGTAGCTCGGGCTTCCCGAACGCTTCCTTGACGGGTGCGTTCCGGACGATGGACTTCCTGCGGGATGACTTTGGTCTCGACGTGGAGTTCCGTCTGCTGGACTCCGATCCGCTGGTGGCGGCGACTATCGCCGGTGAGGTTGATGTCGGCCAGCTCTCCCTGGCCGGTATGGCGAATGCCGTCTCGGCGGGATCGGATTTCGTCGCCTTCGGCGGTGACGACCAGAAGAACTCGTTCATAATCGCGGCGAAGGCGCCGATCAGTTCGATGGAGGAGTTGCGGGGCCAGCCGGTGGCGGCGACGCAGAGCCTGAACCAGATCACCGGCCAGACTCTCCAGAAGTGTCTGGCGGATGTGGGCATGACCGTGGACGATGTGCAGCTGGTGCGGCTGGCGCACACGGGTGAGGCGACCCAGGCGATCACGTCGGGTCAGGTTGTCGGCGGTATCTCGGCTACCTGGCGTCTCACTCAGCTCACCCTGAATGAGGGCGAGGGCGCCTACAACATGCTTTGTGCGGGTTGGGAGGCGGCCCCTCAGATCTCCTCGGTGTGGTATGCCGAGAGGGCCTGGGTGGAGGCCAATCCTGACATGGCGCTGGCGTTCAACATCGCGTCGTTGAAGTCGGCGCGTTGGGCGCAGGAGGACAAGCAGCAGTGGATCGAGTACGCCATGTCGGTGAACGAGCGCCTTACCCCGGAGGCTGCGTCGCTCGACTACGACAGCCTCTTGGGCGAGCTGGACATGTGGCCGGTCAACGGTTCCCTCGACTACGACCTCTTGCAGACCACCTTGGAAACGTCCTTCGCGTTCGAGGCGGTCGACCGTGAGTACACGGTCGAGGAACTGGTCACCTTCGAGTTCCAGGACAAGGCACTCGAGATCCTCGGGACTGCCGAGCGCAATCCTGATATCTCGATGGCAGACGATGCGATGATGGATGCGGATGCGATGATCGCCGATATCCGGTCCCGGATCGAGGGCCAGTCGGTGGTGGTGGGTAGCTCGGGCTTCCCGAACGCTTCCTTGACGGGTGCGTTCCGGACGATGGACTTCCTGCGGGATGACTTTGGTCTCGACGTGGAGTTCCGTCTGCTGGACTCCGATCCGCTGGTGGCGGCGACTATCGCCGGTGAGGTTGATGTCGGCCAGCTCTCCCTGGCCGGTATGGCGAATGCCGTCTCGGCGGGATCGGATTTCGTCGCCTTCGGCGGTGACGACCAGAAGAACTCGTTCATAATCGCGGCGAAGGCGCCGATCAGTTCGATGGAGGAGTTGCGGGGCCAGCCGGTGGCGGCGACGCAGAGCCTGAACCAGATCACCGGCCAGACTCTCCAGAAGTGTCTGGCGGATGTGGGCATGACCGTGGACGATGTGCAGCTGGTGCGGCTGGCGCACACGGGTGAGGCGACCCAGGCGATCACGTCGGGTCAGGTTGTCGGCGGTATCTCGGCTACCTGGCGTCTCACTCAGCTCACCCTGAATGAGGGCGAGGGCGCCTACAACATGCTTTGTGCGGGTTGGGAGGCGGCCCCTCAGATCTCCTCGGTGTGGTATGCCGAGAGGGCCTGGGTGGAGGCCAATCCTGACATGGCGCTGGCGTTCAACATCGCGTCGTTGAAGTCGGCGCGTTGGGCACAGGAGGACAAGCAGCAGTGGATCGAGTACGCCATGTCGGTGAACGAGCGCCTGACCGCGGAGGCTGCGGCGATCGATTACGACGGGCTCATCCACGAGCTGGACATGTGGCCGGTCAACGGTTCCCTCGACTACGACCTGATGCAGACCACGCTGGACACCTCTCTCGCGTTCGAGGCGGTCGACCGGGCCTACACGGTCGAGGAGTTGGTCACCTTCGAGTTCCAGGACCAGGCACTGGACATTCTCGGGCGGCGATAGAACCGACGACACGACGAAATGAGTCTGCGGGCCTGCCGGTTCCTCCGGGATACGGCAGGCCCGTTAGGTGCCCATACGGCTGCGGAGCGTGGGACTAAGGTTCCCGTAAGTTCCGGCCGTCCTGAAGGCAGCCTGGTTCCGGTTTGCCGGGGATGGCCGGTGCCACTCTCGGGTCATGAGATGGGGAGCTATTGGAAATGGCCGCAGTCGACACGCTGACCCACCGGGAGAGGGGTCCCGCGGTCCTGGCTGCCGGGTGGAGCCGCCCCCTGCTGCGGTTCCTGGCGGTGTTCCAATCGAGTTGGGTGATCCGGATCCTGACCCTCGCCGTCATCCTCACCGGCTGGGAGGTCTTCGGCAGGCGCACCAGCACCGTCACCTTCGCCTCGGTGACCAGGACCTGGGATGCGCTATGGGAGATGACCGTCAGCGGCGACCTGTGGAAGGCGTGGCGGTCCGACCTGGCCATCATGTTCACCGCCCTGGCCATTTCGGCGGTGGCCGGAATCATTCTGGGCTTCGTCATGGGACGGTACCGCTCGATCGACAACACCGTCGAGCCGGTGTTCGTGGGTGTGTTCATGACGCCCAAGATCGCCCTACTGCCGATCATCGCCCTCTGGCTGGGCTTCCAGTTCAACGCCAAGGTGCTGATAGTGATCCTCTTCAGCTTCTTCGAGGTCTTCTTCACCGTTCGCGACGGCATCAAGGTGACGAACGCCGAGTACGTGGACGTGGCCAGGTCATACTCGATCCCGGAGGGCATGATGCTCACCAAGATCATCGCGCCGGCCACCGCGCCCTACATCATCACCGGGCTCCGCCTCGGCCTTCTGCATGGGATGGTGGGTGTGGTGCTGGCCGGCTTCTTCCTAGAGGCCAACGGGATAGGCGGGCTGATAGCCAACCAGACCAACGAGTACCGGATGCACTCGACCTTCGCCGGCATGCTGACCGTCATGGCGGTGGGAGTAGCGATCAACCTCGGCCTGCGGCTACTCGAGCGGTGGGTGACCCCGTGGAGCACTATGGAGGCCACGTGATGGCCGAGACTTCGACAGACAGCGGAGACGGCGCCGTCCAGACTGGCGGGGAGACCCGTAGCCCGTTCCGGATCAGCCGGGTGAGGATCCTTCAACTGACCGGAATCGTGGTCTTCCTGGGGCTGTGGGAGGTGTTCGGCGCCCGGAAGCCCGAGTGGTACTCGCAGCCGAGCCTGACGCTCGCCGAGTTGTGGAGGCTCCTCGGAGCCGAGCAGGTGCTTCCCTACATCGAGGGGAGCTTCCCGGTACTGCTCATGAAGTCCATGGGGGCTCTGCTGATCGGCATGGTGCTCTCGTTCATCGTGGGGGTGACCCTCGGCTTCCTGATCGGCCGGTACCGGGTGTTCCGGGTGGCGCTCGATCCCTACCTGGCGGCCGTCTATTCGGTCCCGCGGGTGGCCTTCGTCCCGATCATGGTCATCTGGTTCGGCATCGCAGACCACTTCCTGGCGGCCGGGGTCGAGATTCCCTTCTCCAGGTTCGTGATCGCCAGCGTGGTGGTGGCCTGCTCGGTTCTGATCGCCTTTTCCACCGCGGCGGGGGTGCACCAGTTGATGAAGGAGTACAACGAGATCTCCTATGCCTTCAACCTGAGGTCGGGCAAGGGCGTGGTCGAGGAATGGGTCGGGGCCATCCTCCTCGTCGTCACCTTCCTGGGCACGGCTGCGGGATGGCTGAGCCTGATCCAGGGTCTGGTACTGCTGTTCGGGACGGTAGGGCTGCTCGTAGTACGCGACCGGCACATGTTCCTGAAGATACTCCTACCCGGCGCCGTCCCGTTCCTGGCCACCGGTCTCCGCATAGCCGTTCAGCGAGGGCTGATAGCGGTGATAGTGGCCGAGTTCCTGATCGGGGTGCCCGGACTGGGCTTCGTGATCCGGGATGCCCGGGCCTCCTACCACACCGACCGGCTGTTCGCCATGGCCCTGCTGCTGATGGTGATCGGGGGGATCATGATCACCATCACCAAGGCGGTCGAGTCCCGGTTGTCCTCCTGGCGACCCAAGGCGTTCTGAGACCGGACCGGGAAGCCGCGGTGCGATCCATCGGATATGGAAGGTGCCGGACCGTTCGAGAGCGGCCCGGCGCCCGGACGCTCTTCCCCGCGCCGGCGCCGGAGCTTCTGTGAGCCGGGACCTGGCCGGCCATCCCCTTAGGAGGCCCCGGACGGGGATGACCTTCGGGGTGTTGCTGCCCCACTTCGGTCCCCACGCCTCGCGGACCCGCCTGATCGAGGGGATGAAGCTCATAGAGGACCTGGGCTTCGACGCGGTGTGGGCCCGCGATCACCTCCTCTGGCATCCGCACAGCCACGAGGAACACACCGACATGACCTTCCTGGAGCCGTTCACCACCCTGGTCGGGCTGGGAACCCTGGTGGAACGGCTGGTCATCGGGACAGGGGTGATGATCCCGGTGCGCCATCCGATCAGGGTCGCCCAGCAGTACCTCACCCTCTCCTACCTCACCGGCGGGCGCGTCATCGCCGGCTTCGGGGCCGGTCACGGCGGCGAGTTGAGGGCGGCCGGGATCGACCCGGACCGCAAACACCGGGCGGTCCTGGAGATGATCGAGATCGTGCGCCGGCTGTGGGTCGACAACGGCGTTACATTCGACGGGGAGATCTTCCGGGTTCACCACGCCTCCCTCGAACCGAAACTCGAGCATCCGCTACCCATCCTCTACGGGGGTCCTTCCCGGCGGGCAGCCCGGATAGCCGCCCGCCATGCAGATGGTTGGCTCGCCGGAACCGTCCCGCTCACCACCGTCGACGCCCGGCTCTCCTACATGCGGGAGCTGCTGGGTAGCATCGACCGTCTCTTCCTCTCAGCCACACCCCGCACGATTCTCGACGATGACCGGGACCGGGCCCGCAGCCGGGTGAGCGTGGAGCGGATGTCGAGAGACGGTAAGAGGAACTGGGTGACCCCGCCGGGGGGCGCCTTCCGGACGCTCGAGGACATCCGGGGCGTGGTGGTGGTGGGCGACGCCCGCGACGTGGCGGACGGCGTCCTTGAGTACTACAAGCGGGGGTTCGACCACTTCACGTTCGACGTGCGCAACCAGTTCGATCGCTTCGAGGAGACCCTGGAGGAGATAAGCGGGTCCGTACTACCGATCGTGCGGGAGGAGATCGCCCGGTCGGGTATGCCGCAAGCAGACAGGAGGAAATGATGGGGATCGTCGACCACGAGAAGCTGAGGGCCAACTACGAGGGTGTGGTCGAGAAGCTGGGCGGTAACCACGCCGCCGGGCTCGTCCATCCCTACGTGTCGGCCGAGACCATTGAAGACGTGAGCGTACGGTCGTCGTTCATCCAGTACGACCGGGAGTTCACCTTCTACGGCGACGAGGCCTTCGACCGGGGAGGGCAGGAACGAGGCCCGAGCCCCATCAGGTACTTCCTCAGCGGGATCGCCTTCTGCATGCTCGGCTGGTACGCCAAGGGGGCCGCGTTCGCGGAGTGTGAGGTCGAAGGGCTCGGGATGAGCATCACCACCCACCTCGACCTGCGCGGGGAGCATGGCTTCGAGTACAAGCCCATCCACATCCAGTGGCTGGTGTTCGACGTACACGTGGAGAGCCCGTCGGCGGCCGACTCCGTCCTGGCCATGATCGACTGGGGCGATGCCCGCTGCCCGCTGGGCGCCTTCTCCCGGCGGGCGGTACCCGTCTACACCGTGGTCAACCACAACGGAACCGTCATCCGCAACACCGTCCCGCACGGAGTTCAGCAGTCCGGCTGAAGACGGGGGTCTTCGGGACGGCCCTGGACCAAGCCACCGACATGACACTCTGCCCGCGCATGTGTCGATGCCGTTTCTGCGCATGTTTGGATACCGATTCTGCGCACTCCTTGATGCCGGTTCTGCCCACTTTGCACGAGCGTCACGGTTGACGCCCGCTCCGGTCGATGATCTAAACCGGGAGGGTCAGCGGAGCCTTCTTGCCAGGTAGTCGATCACGACGCCGGGATAGAGCGGGTGGAAAGGCCGCCCGAAGTTCTTCATGGTGATCTTCTCCTGCACCCGGGTGGCGTAGTCCTCGGCGTCCAGCTGGAAGGAGTGGTTGGCGCCCGGGATCACCCTCAGTTCGACATCCCTGTTCCCGGCGGCCCACAGGGCTCGCGCCGTCTCGAAGGCGTCCTCTGTGGGTACGTTCAGGTCCTCGGCGCCGTGCAGCACGAGGGCGGGGGCTGCCAGGTGGCGGAACTGGTCCTCGGGAGGGAGGTCCAGGTCGTACCGCAGGCTCGACAGGTCGCGGGTCCTGGTCACACCGTAGACCTCCGCCGTCGCCAGCGGCTCGCGGTTCTCGATCGCGGTGACGATGGCTGGCATCATCATCGCATCCTCGTAGGCCTTGGGGGAGTGCTCCTTCACCCACGCCACCTCGGACTCGCCGAGGCGCATGTAATCACGAATCAGGCGGTAGTTGTACTCGAGCAACGCCGCGATCGACCGGTAGAGGGCGCCCTGCAACACCGCCGCGTCGGGCTGCCCCACTTCGAGCGCCACCCGGCAGAGCACGTAGGCGCCGGCGCTGTGGCCCAGCATGGCCGCCCTGCCGTTGCACTCCGGCAGGGACCGGACCCATCGCCACACGGCCCCGGCGTCGGCGACCTCCTCGGCGCGCCGGACTCCCAGCTCGCCCGTGCTCTGGCCGGCGCCCCTCCGGTCGAAGCGGAAGGAGGCGATGCCCGCTCCCGCCAGACCGCGGGCGAGGATGGCGTACATGTGGCGCTTGGGGACGCCGGGCCAAAGCCTCGGATCCACGTCGGCATCCCTGAGATCCGAGAACGTCCCTCCCAGCAGGAGGGTCACCGGCCACGGGCCTTCGCCGGTGGGCAGGGTCAGGGTCCCGGCCAGGGTGGCGCCTTCGGCCTCTACCAAGCGGTCCTCGTCCCGGAAGGGTCTGGTCCGGCTGACGCTTCGGGTGCTCACGGAGCCTCCTGGTATTTCTCTCCGATCGAGCCTGCGGCGCCCGGCCGGGTATTAGCCTCTCGGAAATGTCGGTCGCCGATCTTAACGATTGCTCCCATGGCTGAACGCCCGCCGGGATCCAAGTTCGTCGCCGGAGTAGTGCAGGCGGCACCGGTCGGATTCGATCCGGAGGCCACGCTATCGAAGACAGTCGATCTGGCTACCCGCGCCCGGTCGCGTGGCGTGGACTTGGCAGTGTTCCCCGAGGCCTTCTTCTCCGCCTACCCGCGGGGCCTCGACTTCGGGGCAGTGGTCGGGTCGCGGAGCGAGGAGGGCCGGGACATGTTCCTCCGCTACTGGGAGTCGGCGATCGACGTGCCCGGTCCCGTCACCCACCGGCTCGCCGGACTGTCATCCGATCTGGCGCTGGACATCGTGATCGGGGTGATCGAGCGCGGCGGGAGCACCCTGTACTGCTCGGTGCTGTTCTTCGCGCCGGAGGAGGGCATGTACGCCAAGCACCGCAAGGTGATGCCGACCGGTTCCGAACGGCTGATCTGGGGGTTCGGGGACGGGTCGACGCTCCAGGTTCACCGGACCCGGCACGGCAACCTGGGCGCCGCCATCTGCTGGGAGAACTACATGCCGCTGCTCCGCTACTCCCTCTACCGGCAGAACATCCAGGTGTGGTGTGCCCCGACTGCCGACGCCAGGGACAGCTGGACCGCCTCCATGCGGCATGTGGCGGTGGAGGGCCGCTGCTACGTGCTCTCGGCCAACCAGTACACGACCCGTGCGGACTATCCCGCCGACTACCGGTCCGTTTTCGGCGACGCGCCCGACGGTGTGATCACCCCGGGTGGGAGTTGTATCGTCGATCCGTTCGGTGAGGTCCTCGCCGGGCCCCACTATGGGAGCGAGGCGATCCTGACCGCCGAGATCGACCTGGCCGACACGATCAGGGGCAAGTTCGACCTGGATGTGGCCGGTCACTACAGCCGGTCCGACCTCTTCGCCTTCGACGTCACGCCGCCGCGCCGTCCGGACGTCACGGGCGGAGCCGGGGACACCTCCGAATAGGTTCGTCCACCTCAACCGGATCCAACGACCTGTCGTGCTTGATGCGCCACTCCCTTTTGTGGAAACGGCCTTGACATCAGAATCCTCTTCTGTATAAACTACTTTGTATTACAAACTATATGGAAGGTTCCCGATGCCAGGCTCAGAAAGTGGTGGATCCGCCCTCACCCCTGAAGAGAGTTGGGGATCCATCCACACCACGATGGACAGGGCGAGGAGTTCGATGTACCTCGCCGGAACCTCACCGATCCTGCTGCTGTGGGGAGGTATCACCGCGGTGGCGTATCTCTTCTCATACTGGCTCCAGACCGGGGGCTCCGATCTGGTGGCGCAGAGACCGTGGGTGGTGGTGCCCCTATTCGGCGTCCTGATCGTGGGCGGGACAGTCGGGAGCGCCGTCATCGGGCACCGGGCGGGGCGCAGGAACGTGTCGAGGGAGGCCAGCCGGGCGGTCGGTCTCAGGGTCTTCGGGTTCTGGATGGCGGTGGCGGTGGCGGCCTGGTTCATCCCGGCGGCCGCGGGAATGTGGAATGACGAGCTCGGCCCTCGTATCCCCCACGTGGCCATCGGGATAGTGGCCCTGGGGTACATCCTCTACGGCATGATGACCCGGCCGGCGCTGGCAGCCGTCGGCGCCGGGATAGCCGCCGCCTACTACGTTCCCAGCTTCCTGGCCGGTGACGCCGCACTGGTGGTCTCCGCGGTGGCGACCCTGGCGGTCGTGGGCGGGGGCGCGGCGTGGTTGCGCAGGATCGGGATCCGGTGACCAGCGAGCCCGTCGACCTCGACCAGATCATCCATCAACCCGTCCGTTTGCGGATAATGACGCTGCTGGTCTCCCAGCCGGGCAACGGTCGGGTGGCCTACACGTTCATCCAGAGCACTCTGGATCTCACCGGTGGGAACCTCACCATCCACCTGCGCAAGCTGCGGGACACCGGTTACGTTGCGATCACCAAGGAGTTCCGGAATGAGAAGCCCTCCACATGGGTGAAGGCCACGCCTTCGGGCCGCCGGGCCTTCGCGGACTATCTGGTCAACCTCGAGAAGGTGTTGAAGTGGGCCCCGCCCCTCCAGCCGGAGGGACAGCTAGCCGCAAAGGGAGAGGCCTAGCCGGAAGGGGATGCCGCCGTATCCGCTCGCCGCAGCGATCCCGTCAAACGGTGGCGGTCTTGTGCGGCAGTAACTTGTTCCAGATGTCGTGTCGCATGTCGGCGAACAAGGGATCCCGCTTCAGGTCCCCCTCGGTCCTCGGGTACGGAAAGGGGACGTCGATGACCTCGCTCACCGTGCCCGGGTGCGCCGACATGACAGCTATCCGCCCCGACAGGAAGATCGCCTCGTCCACGCTATGGGTGACGAACACCACCGTCTTGCGCGTCTTCTCCCAGATCCCGAGCAGTTCTATCTGCATCAACTCGCGGGTCTGCGCGTCGAGAGCGCCGAACGGCTCGTCCATGAGCAGTATCTCGGGATCTACCGCCAGGGCGCGGGCGATTCCCACCCGCTGCTGCATACCGCCGGACAGTTCATGAGGATGGTGGTTGGCGAAGCCCTCCAGTCCCACCATCCTTATGTACTTCCAAGCAATCTCCTCGCGCTCCGCCCTTGACTTCCCGGCAGCCTCCAAGGGGAGCGTCACGTTCCCCGTCACGGTTCGCCACGGAAAGAGCCCGAACTGCTGGAACACGAAGGCGCGATCCCGGCCGGGCCCGGTTACGGGCTTGCCCGAGACTCTGACCTCACCGGAATCGTAAGGGACCAAGCCGTCCAAGACCTTTAGCAGGGTGGTCTTGCCGCATCCGCTCGGACCGATGAGGCTGACGAACTCGCCCTCGGCCACGGTCAGGCTGGCGTCGCGCAGGGCCTGAACCGTCCCGTGCGTCCGTCCCCGCCGGCTGAGGCGCTTCGGAGGCGTACCGGTCTTTCGATAGAACTTGTCGACGTGTGCTATCTCGATCTTCGGTCTCGCCACCGGCAGTCTCCTACTCGAACCAATGGAGCGAAGGCGGTCGTGCGGTCAGCACACACCCGACAGCCACTGTATACAGTGCTCTGTATACAGACTAGCGGAGGCACCGATAGCGGTCACTGGAAGCCCGGATACCCATCGGCTCTCTCGCTCGGTCGCTGGCACGGGACCGGACGCGGGTCCGCTCGAGTCGGATCTGTTTGAGCGGGCCGGAACGGGCATGTAGCGTGGATACCGTTAGGGGCCGGCTGTCGGCGACTGCCATCCTGACCATGCTCGGGGCGGCCGTGTTCCTCACCGTGGCGAATACGACGGCCTCGGCCGTCTCCCAACCCGCCATCGCCCAGACGTTCGCGGCCGGACCGGCGGACGTGGGATGGGTGGTCTTCGGTTACTCGGCGATGTTCGCCATAGCCACCGCCCTGTACGGGCGGCTGGCGGCCCGGTTCGGGCTGGGAAGAACCCTCTCGTTCGGGATCCTGCTCCTTGCGTTCGGCTCTCTGGTGGCGGTCGTGGCGCCGACCCTGCAGGTGGTGATCGCGGCGCGGGTGATCCAGGGGGCGGGTTCAGGGGCTATCCCGACCCTGTCGGTGGCCATCCTCGCCACCAGGTACCCCCCGGAGCGGCGCCAGTTCGCCTACGGGATCATCACCGCGGTGGTGGGCGTCGCTCAGGCCCTCGGACCGATGATCGGCGGTCTGCTAGTGGACCTCATCAGCTGGCGGGCCGCGGTGGGGGTCGGGATGCTGGCCTCACCCGTCGCGGCCTTCATCTGGTACGACCTGCCCCAGCGCGGTGACCCCGACCACCGCCTGGACTACGCGGGTGCGGGCTCGGTCCTGCTCCTGATCGGCGGTTTGGTCTTTGCCGTCAACCGGTTCCCGTTAGACGGCGCCACGCTCCTGACCGGGGGCGCCGTGATAGTCGCCGTTCTGGGCGGCTTGCTCACCGCTTCCAGGTCGAAGCGCCATCCGGCTCCGTTCATACCCATGTCGGTGCTGTCTGACCGGAAGTTCCTCCCTCTGGCGATCGCCGCCTTCGTGGGAAGCGCCGCCTATCTCGGTACGATCATCGCCCTGCCATCGGCCCTGTCCCGGGCCCACGAGATAGATGCGGTGGGTATCGGCCTGGTCATCGTCCCCGCCGCGGCGTCGATCTCCCTGGCGTCCACGACTACCAGGCTTGCCTCACGGAGGCTGGGCTACATGGGCACGACGCTGGTCTCGCTGCTGTTCCTTCTGGCGGGAACCGGGCTGCTGGCCGCACTGGGAGTCGACCGCGGCCCCGGCTTGGTGGCGATACTGGTGATACCGCTCGGCATCGGGTTCGGACTGTTGACCCCTCCGCTGGTCGATGCGGTGACGAAGCGCTTCGACGGTCCATCCCAGTCGATCGCCATCGGGATCTTCTACCTGGGCTTCTTCCTCGGCGGATCATCGGGCGGGGCGGTGACAACCGGGATCATCCAGCGTGACCTGTCCGTCCCGATCCTGGGCTCGGGATTCCCCGTGGGCGAAGCCGGGCTGGCTGCCGTGGCTCTGGTAGGGGTCATCATGACGGCGCGCATTCTCATCATGAGACCCGAGGGGGACCGGTCATGATCGCCTGCCCCGGGAAGTGGCCGGCTCCGAAGGCAGGTCTCCGGACGGTATCGTCAAGAATCGTGAACCGCCGCTACGACCGGACTCGAGGCCGATGACCCGACTCTCGCTGGGAATAGCGTGACCCTCCCGAAGACCATGCGAGCCATGGCACTGGTGGAGCTCGGAGGTCCCCACTGCATCATGGACACCAACCTGCCGGTACCGGAACCGGCGGAAGACGAGGTGCTGATCCGGGTCCGGACGGTGGCCGTGAACCACCAGGATCTCTTCACCATGTCGGGCAGGGCCCATATGGCGAACCTCTCGTTCCCACATGTGATGGGGATAGATCCATCGGGAGTGGTTGCCGGGCACGGCTCTCGGGTCACTTCCCTAGCGGTCGGCCGGCGGGTGGTCGTCAAACCTCCGATCGCTTGCGATGCCTGCGAATTCTGCGCTCGAGGCGAGGACGACTCCTGTCCCTACCTCCATAACGTGGGCGTCCACCGGTGGGGTGGACACGCCGAGTACGTGACGGTGCCCGAGCGCAGCGTGTTCCCCGTCCCATCCGGCCTGAGCCACGCCAAGGCCACAGCACTGGCCCACTCGTTTCCCGTCGCGGAGCAGATGTTCACCCGGGTAGGACTGACCGGGGACGATGTGGTCATGGTGGCGGGCGCATCCGGCGCCATCGGTTCCGCCGCGGTCCAGCTCGCCAAGCTGGCCGGTGCGTTCGTCATCGGTGCGGCCGGCTCGCCTGATCGGGCGGCGCGGGCGGCCGTTGCCGGCGCGGACGCCACCGTCGACTACACCGCCGAGCCCGACTTCGCGGGCCGGATCCGCGGCATCGTTCCCGAGGGCGTCACCCTCTTCCTCGACCCAGCCAGCAACCCGGACGTGTGGAAAGAGGTGCTTAAGACACTCCGGAATCGGGCCCGGGTGGTGGTCTGCGGGTCGCACGCCGGCCCGATGGTCCAACTCAACAACAACTGGCTGTTCCGGTCGCGGGTGGCGATATACGGAAGCGCGGGATCCACGCGGCGGGGGATGCGGCGGTGCCTCGACCTGGCCGGAGCAGGCCGCATCGATCCGGCGATCGACTCGGTCCGACCCCTCAGCGACATTCGCGAGGCCTACGCCGACCTGGGTTCCAGGCGCA
The DNA here is from genome assembly GCA_028821235.1 of bacterium. Taxonomy (NCBI): domain Bacteria; species bacterium. Next base: position 21,663 of record JAPPGV010000059.1, on the reverse strand, counting down.
ACGTCGGCAAGATCGTCCTGCGCGTCGCGGAAGGAGACGGGTAGAGGGCCGCTGATCTAGCGGGTCGAGCGGATGGCCTCCCAGACCCGGGCGGGTGTGAGTGGGAAGTCCAAGGACGTCACCCCGTCGTCGCGCAGGGCGTCGTGCACGGCGTTCAGGATCGCAGGAGGCGCCCCGATGCAACCGGCCTCGCCGGTTCCCTTGACACCGAGAGGATTGCCGGGAGCGGGAGTGGTGGTCCGCCGGGCGATCAGAGGGAGGGGCTGGGTGGACGTGGGCACGAGGTAGCCGGCCAGGTTGGCGTTGATGGGCTGCCCGTCGGCGTTGTACACGACCTCCTCCAGGAGCGCCTCTCCGATGCCTTGCATGACCGAGCCGTGTACCTGGCCCTCGACGATCATCGGATTCAGCACGTTGCCGCAGTCATCGACGGCTACGAGCGACAGCAGGGCCACCTCGCCCGTCTCGCGTTCCACCTCGACGACTGCCACGTAGGCTCCGAAGGGGAAGGTCAGCGTGGCGCCGGTGTACATCTCCTCGGCCGCCAGTTCGACGCCGGTGGCTCCCGCCTCGGCGGCAACCTCGGCGAGCGTGACGGTCGTGCCCGGCGAGCCGGCGACGCCGAAGCCCCCGTCCACCAGGACGAGATCCGCCTCTGACGCCTCCAGCATTCCGGCGGCGATCGCCCGAGCGCGGGCGCGAACCTCTATTGCTGTGCGGAGGATCGCCGAGCCGCCGAGCTGGGTGGAGCGGCTCGCGAAGCTTCCGACACCGCCTGCCACCTCGCCCGTATCCCCCGCGTAGACCGTCACCTCCTCGGTAGGCACGGAGAACACGCCGGCTGCTATCTGGGACCAGACCGTACGGTGTCCCTGGCCGGAGGGAGTCGATCCGGTCCTCACGACCACACCGCCGTCCTGGCTGATCTCGACCCTGCCGTACTCGCCCGAACCGGCCGAGCCTCCGGCGCGCTCGACGAACGAGCCGATACCGATACCGATGGGATTGCCCCCGCCGGCCCGCCGTTCCGCCTGGAGTTGCCGCCACCGAGCCACGTCGGCCGTGTCGATGGCCAGCTCCAGGGCGGCCGCGTAGTCGCCCGAGTCGTAGATGAAGCCGGTGTGGCTCCTGAAGGGGAAGTCGGCCGGACCGACGAAGTTGCGCCTCCGAACGTCCTCGGGAAGCAACCCGGCGGCCTGCGCGAACGCGTCCACCGCCCGTTCGATGGCGATGGCCGCCTCGGGTCTGCCGGCGCCACGGTACGGGCCGACCGGGGCCCTGTTGGTGACGACCGCGGTTGCAGTGGCCTCGAGATGCTCGATGTCGTAAGGGCCTTGGATCACGGGCAGGGTGAAGAAGGGGACACGAGCGCCGGAGCACGGGTAAGCCCCGGAATCGCCCACTATCTCGGCGGCGAGGTAGCGGATCCGTCCGTCACGGTCACCGCCGACCCGCATCGTGATGTGCTGGGCGCGGCCATGGGTACCGCACATGAGCTGCTCGGTCCGGCTCTGGAGCCAGACGGTCGGCCTAGCCAGACGCCGGGCTATGGCCGCCACTACGGGATACTCCGGATAGAACTGGCCCTTCGTCCCGAAGGCCCCGCCCACATCCGGAACCCTCGTTCTGATGCCGGACGGGTCGATGCCCAGCATCCCTCCGAGTTGTCTCGACAGCGCTGCAGGCGCCTGATGGCCACACCAGACCTCGAGGCCGTACCCGGCCTGGCGGGCGAGTATGGCCAGGGGCTCGATGGTGACCGGTGAGACCCTGGGAATATCGACGTCGACGGTGACTTCGACCTGGGCGGCGGGTCGGGGTCCTTCGGTCATGATCGTGGCGCGGTGGGCGATGTTCGAGCCTGTATCCGGGAACAGCAGCACCTCGCCCGCCAGCGCAGAGTTGGTGTCCACGGCGGGGAGTTCCTCGGCCTCGATCCACACCGACCCGGCAGCGTCCACCGCTTGGACAGCCGACTCGGCAACTACCACTGCCACCGGCTCTCCCACGTACCGCACCCGGTCGCGGGCCAGGGGCGGCTGGCCCATGCCGGCGGGCCCAGGTGCGCCCGGATGGGGCGACGACGGCATGTCCGGCAAGCCGAGGCCGTCGGCGCCGAAGACGGCCACGACGCCTGGAAGGCCCCGGGCGCCGCCGAGGTCCGGAGGCAACAGCCTGCCGTGGGCGACCGGGCTGCGCACGAAAGCACAGTGGAGGGTGCCGGCGTCCACCATGTCACCGACGAACCGGCCGGAGCCGGTGATCAGCGGGAGGTCCTCCAGCCGAACCGGCGCCTGGCCCAGGTCCATTCTGTCTACCCGGCGGCGCTGTCCGTTACCGCCCGGACGGCCGCGACGATCTTGCCGGTGGTCGGCTCGACATGCCGCTCCAGCGGCGGGCTGAACGGTATCGGGACGTCCGCGGTGGTCACCCGCGCCGGGGCGGCCACCAGGTCTCCGAACGAGTTCTCCGTCACCACGGCCATGATCTCGGCGGCCACGCCGCACCGGCGATGGCACTCGTCCACGACCACCAGGCGTCCGGTCTTCGCTACCGAGTCGAGGATCGTCTGCTCGTCGAGCGGGGAGAGAGTGCGCGGATCGACCACCTCTACGTCGATCCCCTCGGCGCTCAGAGTCTCCGCCGCCTCCAGCGCGCGGAGGACCATCCAGGAGGAGGCGAACACGGTCACGTCCGTGCCGCGTCGCTTGACGTCGGCGACGCCGAAGGGGATGGAGAAGTCCTTGTCGTCAGGTGCGGGCCCTCGGGTGTCGAACAGGCGGACGTGATCCACCCAGGCGGTCGGGTTGTCGGACGCCGCGGCGGTGTTGACCAGCCCCATCACGTCCCGTGGCGTGGAGGGCGCCATGATCTCGAGCCCAGGCGTGTTCCAGAGCATCGCCTGCGGGCTGTGCGAGTGTTGGGCCGCTCCTCCTCCGCGGATGCCATGGTTGAAGTGGAAGACCATCGGCACCTTGGTGGCGCCGCCCGACATGTAGTGGATGTTGGCCGCCTCGTTGACGATCTGGGGGAAGGCCTGGAACATGAAGCTGGCGGTGGCCATGTCCACGATGGGCCTCAGCCCGGCCAGCGCCGCTCCTATGGCCACGCCCACGTACCCGACCTCGGCGATCGGGGGGTGGTAAACGCGGCCCGGGTAGTCGGCATGCAGGCGGGCCATGATCGCCCGGTGCTTGGTGAGGCCCAGGAAGTAGAGGCCCATGAGATGGACCCGCTCGTCGGTCGCCATCTGGTGGCGGAGCGACTCGACCAGCGCCTCGGCGTAGAGCATCTCGCGCATATCCACAACTCCTATGCGTAGACGGACTCGAGGGCGCTGGCCACGGGAGGGTAAGGACTGTCGAGGGCGAACCGGACGCCTCGCTCGATCTGGTCCTTGACCTGCTCGTCCATTGCCAAGGCCTCGTCGGAGGTCAGCACTCCGGCCGAGAGCAGCTCCCGGACGTAGCGGAGCAGCCCATCCTGCTCGGCGTGCCAGACCGCGTAGTCGGCCGGGATCGCCGAAGGGTCCCAGGCGTAGGAGAGATCGGTCGGACCGGTGAGGAGTTGTGGCCAGATCGGCCGGCTTCCCGGCCACCGGACCGTGAGCGCTTCGATGAAGGTGGGGCCACCGCCGCCGCGGGCTCGCCCGACGGCCGTCGCCATCGCTTCGTGGACCGCTCCGGTGTCGGTGCCGTCCACCGTGATCGTGGGCACCTTGAAGGCGGCGGCCAGGTCGGTGAGCGGCGCCGCCGCCATCGTGGAGGACGGGTACTCGTTGGCCTTCTGACCGAGCGCCTCCAGGCTGTTGTTCTCGCACAGATAGATGACGGGGAGGCTCTCGAGGGCGGCGATGTTGATCGACTCGTGGAAGGTGCCCTCCTCCAGGGCTCCGTCACCGAACAGGCATACGGACACCCGATCCCTCCCGAGCCGGGAGAAGGCGAACGCGGCCCCGGTCGCGAGGGGTGTGCAGCCTCCGGTGGCCGCCGACGTGGTCGGGAAGCCGTTCTCGACCGAGGCGATGTGGAGGGTGCCCCCCTTGCCGCGGTTGGTCCCCGTCTCCTTTCCGAGGATCTCGGCGAACATCGCGGCCGGGTCGGTGCCCCTGGCCAGCAGGTGACCGTGGTTCCGGTGGGTGGTGAAGCCCACGTCTCCCGGCTCGAGCTGCGCCAGGGCCGGCACGCCGGTGGCCTCCTGGCCGATGTACACGTGGAAGTGGCCGACGGCGTACTCGCCGGCCAGCTCTATCAGCCCCTCCTCGAAGCGGCGGATGACCAGCATCCGGCGCAGGTAGTCGGTGAGGCGATCGGCCGGTAGGTCGGGGATCACGTTCTTCCTCCCTTCTGTCCATCGGTCCGGGGCGGGACCTCGCCGAGCAGGCCTCGCACCGCCCCCACGATGTCTCCGGAACCGGGAACGAACGCGTCCTCCAACTCCGGTGCGGCGCCCACCGGGGCGAACGGTGCCCCCACCCGGGCTATCGGAGCCCTGGTGCGGACACCGGGGGCGGCTTGGAGCCGGGCCACCACCTCGGCGCCAACCCCGCCGGTAGTGACGGCCTCGTGAGCTACCACCGCCCTACCCGTCCGGCCCAATGAGGCCACAGCCGGTTCCAGATCGATTGGAGCCAGCCAGCGGAGGTCGATCACCTCGCACTCGATGCCGTCCGCTGCCAGGGTATCCGCCGCGGCCAGCGCGTGGTGGACCATCCTCGAGTAGGAGACGATCGTCACGTGGTCGCCGCGCCGCCGCACTACGGATCCCGACGCCGGCTCGTTCCCCGTGACCTCGCCCTTCGTCCAGTACAGACCCCGGTGCTCCACGTACACCACCGGGTTGTCGTCGGCGATCGCGACCTCGAGCAGCCTGGCGGCATCACCCGGAAAGGCGGGCGCCACCACCTTGAGGCCCGGCGTGTGCAGGAACCAGGCTTCGAGGCTCTGGGAATGGTGGGCGCCGAACCGCCCGCTCACGCCGCCCTGGACCCGTACCGTAAGCGGCACCCGCAGAAGGCCGCCGGTCATGAAGCCCAGCTTGGCGGCGTGGTTGACCAACTGGTCCATCGCCAGGGTGGCGAAGTCGACGAACATGATCTCGATGACCGGGCGCAGGCCGGTTGCCGCCGCCCCGGTAGCCATGCCCATCACGGTGGCCTCGCTGATCGGGGTGTCGAGGATGCGGTCCTTCCCGAACTCGTCCGCCAAGCCCTTGGTCGCTCCGAAGGGACCGCCGTATCCCACGTCCTCGCCCAGCACGATGACCGAGGGGTCGGACCGCATGGATGACTGCAACCCCTGTCGCACAGCCTCGATGTACCGGATACGGGCTGCCATCACACGTACACGTCGCCGGTCACGCCCGCCGGGTCGGCGGGGGGATCCGCCAGGGCCTGCTCGGCCGCTACGGCAACCTGGGTCCGGGCCGCGGCCTCGACGTCATCGAGGCGCTCGGGCGGCACCCCCGCCTCGGCCAGATGCCTGGCGAAGCGGGCGACCGGGTCCTTCCGCTTCCACTCCTCCCGTTCGGACAGCGTCCGGTAGCGGGCCGGGTCTCCCTCGTAATGACCCCGGAGGCGGTGGGTGAGCACCTCCACGAAGGAGGGTCCGCCCCCTCCCCGGGCGCGGTCCACGGCCTCCGTCACGGCGTCCCTGACCGCCAGGACGTCACCACCGTCCACGGTGACGGCCGGGATCGAGTAGACGGATGCGTAATCGGCCAGGCGCTCCACCACCGTGTGGGCGGACAGGGGAGAGAACTCGACGTACCCGTTGTTCTCGCACACCAGTACCACCGGCAGCTTCCACAGTGCGGCCATGTTGAGGCTCTCGTGGAAGGGACCGCTCTGCCCGGCCCCGTCGCCGAAGAAGGCCACCGAGACCCGGTCCTCGTTGCGCGTGACGCTGGTCAGGGCGGCGCCCAGCGCCAGCGGGATGTTCCCGGCCACCACCCCGGTGGCGGTCACGAAGCCAACCTCGGGAGCGGAGATGTGCATCGATCCGCCCTTCCCCTTGCAGTAGCCCGTGGACCGTCCGGCGATCTCGGCCATCAACCGGCGTAGGTCGGCGCCCTTGGCGATGGCGTGGGCGTGGGAGCGGTGGGTGCCGAAGGCGTAGTCGCTCCGGCCGAGGGCGGCGCAGGTTCCGACCGCCGATCCCTCCTGTCCGATCCCCAGGTGGATCAGACCGGCCACCTTGCCGGCGGCGTACAGTTCCGACACCTTCTCCTCGAACGCCCTGATCAGCCACATCCGTGCCAGGATCTCCAGATCCGTCAACGGGCGGGTTCGGGTCATGCCGGTCAGGTCTCGGTCTCGGTCTCGGTCTCGGTCTCGGTCTCGCCTGTGGAGCTTCGGAGCATCCGGGTCTGGTCCCGGTCGACGGTCATGGTCTCGGTGTCGATCGCCACCTTGTAGACGTTCCGCGCGTGGCTGGGCGTCACCCACTCGTTGCGCACGTCCTCGAGAACCTTGTCGGGGTCTCGCTCGGTGGGATCACCCACCCCGCCTCCGCCGCCGCTGACCTTCCCGAGGATCTCCCCGCTCTTGATCTGCACCATGCGGTGGGTGCGGGCCGGGATGATCTCGTCTCCCCGGCGGACGTACATCCTCGACAGGGGACCGTCCTCGCCCCCGACCGCTCCCGGCGGCTGGGTCAGGTCGCCGTCCGAACTGCCGGTTGCCACCCCTACGTCCCCACCGACGTTCTCGACCTCCCAGAGCATTCCCGACCCGCCCCGCCAGCGGCCGGCCCCCGACATGTCCGGGACGTAGTGGTAGCGCACCGCTCGCCAGGGGAAGCGGATCTCGATCTCCTCCACGCTGCCGCGCTGGATCGAGCCGAGGCCGGACATACCCATGGCGCCCTCGAACCCGTCGTAGCCCCACACCGCTCCCGAGCCCCCGTCGGCATCGGTGGTGGTCTGCACGTAGCGCTCACCGGTGCGGGGATCGACGCCTGCGATGTAGTGGCCCCTCCGGCGGCCCCATCCGGCGATGGCCTTGTCCGGCATGGCCTTCGACAGGGCGTTGACCGTCGCCTCCAGCACCTGGGTCCCCATGTTCACCGGGGATCCACCCACCGTCGCCGGGTACTGGGCGTTGCAGACGGAGCCCTCCGGAGCGACCACGGTGATGGGTCGCATGCTGCCCTCGTTGTGGAACTCCGAGTAGGCGGGGTCGAAGTAGAGGAAGCTGCCCGCCACGGCCCGGCTGTATGTGGACGAGTAGACGCAGTTCACGAACCCCTTCCGCTGGGCGTCGCTCTCGGAGAAGTCCAGGATCAGCTCGTCGCCCTTGATGGTGGCCGCGCAGCGCACCCACACCAGTTCGTCTAGCACCGTGCCGTCGTCGTCGGTGGCCGACTCGCCGTAGTAGGTCCCGTCCGGGACCTCCGCGAGCTGGGCCCGCACGTTGGCCTCCATCCGGTCCAGCATCTCCTCCACCGCATCCTTGACCGTCGGGACGCCGTACTTGTCGAGCAGGGTGACGATCCGGTTGTCGCACACCTGCAGCGCCGCCATCAGCGCGTAGTTGTCGATCTTGACCCCGTCGGGCCACCGGACGTTGTTCCAGATGAGCTCCAGCACGTCGGTGCGCTCCCGGCCCCGGTCGTAGATCTTGGTGGGGGGGATCATCAACCCTTCGGCGTGTATGTCGTAGCCGTTGGGGAAGTAGCCACCGGGAAATGATCCTCCCGTGTCCATCTGGTGGCCCCGGGTCAGGGCGACGAACACCAACTCGTCCTCGTAGAAGATCGGCCTGAAGAAACCCCAGTCCGGGAGGTGGTTGCAGTACCCCTTGTAGGGATCGTTGCAGATGATCACATCCCCCGGATGCAGGTCGTCGCCGAACTTGTCGAGGATGTACTCCACCGAGAACTGCTGCGACAGGAACATGGACGTGGGTCCTTCGGGCACCGCGATGGTGCGGGCCTGCGCGTCCCAGATACCGGCCGCCATGTCGTGGAGCTGGGCGATCAGGTAGTTCTGCGCGGTGCGGTCGATGACGTAGCGCATCTCGCGGCCCATGCTCTGGAACGAGTTCCAGATGGTCGAGAGGGTGATCGGGTCGACGGGGCCGGGTCTCATGTCGTACCTCCCGAGGGTTCTCCGACCGCTCCGTTGCGGTTCAGGTGGTAGCTGCGCTGGGCGTCGACCGTGGCCGTGAACGATCCGGGCACCACCACCGTGGTGGTCGGCTCCTCGATGATGGCCGGACCCACGACCTGATTGCCGGCCTTCAGCCGGCCGCCGTCGAAGACAGGGGTGGGCACCCGCTCGCCCCCGAACCAGCAGTCACGATGCGACTTGAGCGCGGCCGACGGATCGGGACCGCCCTCCGGGATCCGGTGGAGTTCGAAGGGCGCCTTCGGCACGGTGGCCCGGAGCCGGAAGGTCAGTAACTCGACCCCCTGCCAGGGCATGTTGAACGTGTACAGGTCGTAGTGCTTGGCGTGGAAGTTGTCGATGGCCTCCTCGACCGCGTCCAGCATCTGCATCCCGCCTGCGTCCCGGAAGACGCTCGCCCGGAAGGTCTTCTCGGCTGTCTCGGAGAGGTCCTGGCCGGGATCCATCGGCATCTCCACCTCCACCTCGTGGAACTGCCCTATGTAGCGGAGATCGGCGGTGCGGGCGAAGCTCACGTCCTCGGCCCGGTACCCCATCTCCTCGAAGCCGGTGATGGCTTCCTGCTCCATCTCCTCGTAGAGGGCCTGCACCCGGTCGGTGTCGAGGTCGGCGAATCGGGTTATGTAGGAGCGGGCGTAGTTACGGCCCACGTCCATCGCGAACATCCCGAACGCCGAATAGGTTGATGCCACCGACGGCACGATCACGTGCGGGAGCCCCAGTAGGTCCGCGATGAACGCCGCGTGCGCCGGACCGGCCCCGCCGCCGGCCACCAGGGTCAGGTCCCGGACGTCGATCCCTCGCCGGGTCGCCATCTCGTTGATCTCGTCCGCGGTGAAGGAGCTGACCGCGGTCATGATCGCCTCGGCGGCCTGCTCGACGGTCATACCCAGAGGCTCGGCCACCTTGTCTACGATGGCGCCTACGGCCAGTCCCGGATCGAGCGGGATCTCGCCTCCCAGGAAGAAGTCCGGGTCGATGTAGCCGAGCACCAGGTCGGCGTCGGTGACGGTCGGTGCCGTCCCACCCTTCGCGTAACAGGCCGGCCCCGGATCGCCTCCGGCCGAGCTCGGCCCCACCCTGAGCAGGCCCAGCGAATCGACCCAGGCAATCGACCCGCCGCCCGCTCCGGCCGAGACGATGTCCACCATCTTGATGGCCACCCGCTCGTCCTGTACCCATCCCTCGGTCGTGGTGGGTATCTCGCCCCTCATCACGACCCCAATGTCGATGGAGGTTCCCCCCATGTCGAAGCTGAGCAGGCTCTTGTGGCCGGTCTCGGAGCCGAGGTGCACGGCGGCGGCGGGGGCTGCGGCCGGACCGGATCCGATGAGGTAGACAGCGCGGGGGATGCAGTTCTCGACCGTCTCTACGAGTCCATCCGAGAGCATCATCATCAGGCTTCCGGCGAAGCCGTTCCCGGCGAGCCGGTCCTCGAGAGCCAGCAGGTAGCGCTTCACGGCGGGGCCGGTGTATGCGGACACGGCCATCGTGGAGAACCGCTCCCACTCCCTCCACACGGGCAGTATCTGGGAGGAGGTGGTCACGTACACGTCTTCACCCAACTCCTCCTCCACGATCTCTGCGGCCCGTCGCTCGTGGGCGGTGTTGGCGTAGGCGTGGAGGAAGCCGATTGCGACCGACTCGACGCCCTCGCGGCCGAGCTGGCGGGCCGCTTCCCGTACCTCGTCCTCGTTGAGCGGTTTGTGGATCTCCCCCGTGTACAGCACCCGTTCCTCCGCTTCGAGCCGCAGCCTTCGCGGTATCAGGGGCTTGTACGGGGGCACGAACACGTTGTACATGGAGGTCCGCACGTTCTTGTAGCCACGGCGTATTTCCAGCATGTCCCGGAAGTGCCTGGTGGTGATCATTCCGGTTCTGGCGCCGTCCTCGTTTATGAGGGTGTTGGTGGCAAGGGTCGTCCCGTGGATCAGGAGTGTCACCCTCTCCAGAAAGGCCGGGAGCGCCAGCCCGTACGCGGTCGCCGCCTTGGCGAGAGCGTCAATACACCCGATCGACGGATCGGGCGGGGTGGTGGGTGATTTGAACTGATGCAGGTCACCGGTCTGTTCGTCTAGGACGAGGCAGTCGGTGAACGTACCACCTACATCGATTGCTATCCGGTACATGGCGTCCCTCGCCGGACGCGCGGCTTCACTGGTGTGGTCTGGTCCATACCCGGATTGTATACCTTATGCCAAGGACGGCCTTCCGCCCGGTTACCGACCCCACCGGCGTCTTCAGGGCCGGCCTCGCCCCCGCAGTGCGGCACTACTGGAGGGTCTCCTCTGACATGGTTGCCAGCAGGTCCTCCCGGGCTTCCTCGAGATGGGCCTTCACTGCTCGGGCGGCCCCGTCGGCGTCCCCGTGCATGATGCAGTGGCGCACCTGGGAGTGGGCGGCGTGCGCCAGATCTGTGTCCTGTATCAGGTGGTACCGGCCCACGTTGTCCCGGAGCTGCATGATGAGCCGGTGCATCCGGGGCCGCCCTGAGTGGGAGTAGAGCACGTCGTAGAACCTTCGTCGGGCTGCCCTACCCGCCGTGTCGTCCCGGTCCGAGCTGTCCATGTGTTTCGACAGTTCCAGCACTGCGGCCTGCTCCTGGTGGCCGGACAGGTTCTGGACCGCGTAGCGGATGCATCGACCTTCGAGCATGATCCTCAGCTCGTAGATCTCCGCGATGTCGAGCTTCGACAGAGCCGTCACCCAGGCCCCGCGCCGCCCGTCGATCCTTACCAGGGCTTCCTCGCCGAGCCGCCGCAGCGCGTCGCGCAACGGGATACGGCTCACGCCCAGTTGCCGGGCCAACTCTGCCTGGGCGAGGCGTTCTCCCGGCATCAGCTGGCCGCTGAGAATGGCGTCCCTCAGTGCGGACGTCACCGCGTCCTCGGCGCTGAGCGGTTCAACAGCGGGCAGGAACTGCGACCTGGGCACGCCGACCGGCGGGATGGCCGTCTGGGAGTCGATGGTGCTCATCGCTGGATATTGTATGCAGGCCCTCCCATGTGGCGCCACTCGGCCGGAACCGCCGTGCAGTACCCTCGCAGCCCGCAGCACTAGGGTGCCGGACATGGTTGTCCGAGGCCTGCCCGGTAGAGGTCATTTCGTGATCCGGGACACTACGGCGCTGACCATGGATCCAGCCCTGGGAGAACTCACGGGAACGGACGTCGAGGTCGCCGACGGCGCTCTGGTTGCCGTCGGTCCCCGGTTGCCCGCCGACGGCGCCGAGTCCATCGACGGAAGCAACTGCATAACCATGCCCGGCTTCGTCGATTCGCATTGGCACGTGTGGGGAACGCTGCTGAGAGGTGTGGTGGGGGACGGCAAGAAGCATGGTTGGTTCGCCACGAAGGGCAGGCTCGGGGGATTCTTCACGTCCGAGGACGTGGCGGCGGGGGTGATGCTCGGCATGGCCGAAGGTATCGCCGCCGGCGTGACCACGGTCCACGATTGGTCGCACAACATCATGCGGTACGGCGACGCGGAGGCCAACCTCGACATTCACCGGCGGCTGGGCACGAGGGTGCACTTCTCCTACTCCGCTCCGTCGGCGCATCCCTCGATGCCCATGGAGAAGATGCGAGCCATCCTCGAGAGGGGTGGCGTCCTGCCTGACGAGGTCATGGACTTCGGGAGCATCGGGCGGATCGCCGAGGAGTGGGTACCGCACTCCGATGGTCTCCTGACCCTTGGTGTGGGTGTGCGGGGACCGGCCCGGTCGACTCCCGAGGTCTACCGTAAGGAGTGGGCGCTGGCGAGGGAACAGGGCCTGACCATCTCCATGCACTGCGCCGGTACCAGGGCGGAGGTGCAGCGCATCCACCAGGTCCGGATACTGCACGACGAGGGGCTCCTGGGTCCCGGCATGCTCCTGGCCCACTGCCTCTACATCTCCCCGACCGAACGCGAGTACCTGGCCGCCAACCGGATCCCGGTGAGCATGAGCCCCATGTCCTCGTTGAGGTTGGGCATGGGCGCCCCGCCCGTGGGTGGGCACCTCGCCGCCGGCATCCCGGTGAGCCTGTCGCTCGACACCACGGCCATCTCGGCCTGTGCCGACGTCTTCGCGGCGATGCGGGTGGCGGTGGGGCTGGAGTCGATCGCCAACCAGGACCCCGAAGCGCTGAGCCCCCGGCGGGTCCTGGAGTTGGCGACGATCGAGGGAGCGCGTGCCCTGGGCCTGGACCACCTGGTGGGATCGATAACGGTGGGCAAGCGGGCCGACCTGTTGATGGTGAGGACCGACGCCCTCAACATGGCGCCCGTCCACGACCCGGCCGTCGCGATCGTCCATTCCGCCCAACCTGCCAACATCGACACGGTCATGATCGACGGACGGATCCTGAAGCGCCACGGACGCCTGACCGCGGTCGATCCGGCCGCGGTGGTGGAGAACGCCGCCGAGCATCTGAGCGAGCTGTGCCGGCGGGCCGGCTACCACCCCCCGGGCGTCGGGCAAGGAGGAGCGCGATGAGGACGACTGTGAGGGTCGGGAACGTCGAGGTGACCGCCATCCGGGACAAGGCCCACTCCTTCGACCGGGCCTGGCACTACCCCGCTGTTCCCGAAGAGGCCTGGGCGCCGTACCTCGACCTCCTCGAGAACGAGCCGGGCAACGCGATGGTCAACTTCCATTGCTTCGTGGTTCGCGGAGACGGCCGGGCGGTGCTGATCGACACCGGTTGGGGACCCGAGCTCGGTCCTCCCGGGGCGCCCAAGTCACGGGGGGCGCTGCCGGAGCGGCTCTCGGAGATCGGCTTGGAGCCGGAGGACATCGACGTGGTGGCCTTCACCCACCTGCACGCCGACCATGTGGGTTGGAACCTGGTGTACGACGGCGAGGCGATCTCTCCCCGCTTCGGGAACGCCCGCTACCTGGTCTCCGAGCGGGACTGGGCCTTCTTCAGCTCCCGCGAGGAGAACCACCCGAACATCGCCCGCCAGGCGCTGCCGTTGGAGAGAACGGGGGTGCTCGACACCTTCGCCGACGGCCATAGCCTGACCAGGTCGATCACGGCGGTCGCCACGCCCGGACACACCCCCGGCCACACCAGCTTCGTGGTCCAGTCCGGCGGCGAGCGGCTGTTCATACTCGGTGACCTCATCCACCATCCGGTGGTGGCGACCGAAACGGGTTGGGTGCACCGCTTCGACGCCGATCCCGAGGAGGCGGTCCTGACCCGCCGACGCCAACTCCGCCGGCTGGAGGAGGACCGCACCCTCGTGGCCGCCGGCCATCTGAACCATCCCACCTTCGGCAGGTTCGAACGCCGAGGCGGGCGGCGGATCTGGAGCCCCGGCGTAACCGGAGGGAACGGAGGCTGAGGCGTGGACCTGTTCGGCATCCTCCTTTTCCTGCACCTGTTCGGCGCGATGGCCGGGATCGGGCCCACCTTCGTGTTCGGGAGGATCAGCCGTCAGGGCGCCGGGACCGAGCATTCCCTCTTCGCCACGCGGGTGGTGCGCCTGCTCACGGGCACCACGGCTATCCCGCTCTCCGCGCTGGTGCTGGTATCCGGGATCGGGCTCATGGTGGAGCAGGGCTATGGGTTGTTCGACCGCTTGTGGCTCCTGGTGTCGATCATCCTCTTCGCGGGTAGCTTCACTTATTCGATCACCGTCCAGAACCCCACCCTGGCCCGGGCGATCGAAGCCACGCAGGACGGAGAGCAGCCCGTCGGCGAGAAGGCAGCCGAGGTGAGGCGTCTCCGCACGCGGATACGCAGGGGAGGCATCTACCTGCGCGTCACGGCGACCGTGATCCTGGCTCTGATGATCTTCAAACCCTTCTGAGAAGAGGCGCATGCATATCTGTCTCCAGTCAATTATCTCTAGATCGGAGGTCCGACCCGATGGCTGAACCGACCACCCCTCTCGTTTCGGGCGACTGGCTCGAATCACGCCTCGACGACCCGAAGGTGCGGGTCATCGAGATCCAGTACGAGGCCGACACCAGCGAGTACCACGACGGGCACATCCCGGGCGCCGTCAACTGGTACTGGAAGGAGGTGCTCTGGCACCCCATCGAGCGCCAGTTCCCCACCCCCCGGCTGATGGCCGAACGGTTCGGAGAGTGGGGGATCTCATCCGATACGACTGTCGTCTTCTACAGCGGGCGCAACCAGTACGCCATCTTCGCCTACTGGGTGACCGCGGTCATGAACGGCCACCCCGATGCCCGCGTGCTCGACGGGTCGCAGAAGCGCTGGCAGCTCGACGGGAGGCCGATGACCCTGGAGGTGCCGACGTTCGATCCGGTGCACTACGAGCCGCAGCAGGCCGAGCGTGACGACTCGACGCGGGTGTTCTGCGGGCAGCTGCTGGCGGGCCTCGGGAAACCCGGCCTGGTAGTGCTGGACGGTAGGTACGAAACCGAGTACGTGGGTGATCGGGTCAAGCCCGGCACCGGGTTCGACTACGGGGCCGAGCGCCACGGGCGCATCCCGGGCGCCCGGCACCTGATGTTCCGGCGTCTCTTCAACGAAGACAACACCCTCCGCGCGCCGGCGGAGTTGGAGGAGGTCTTCCGCTCGGTCGGGGCGGCGCCCGACCAGGCCGACGAGGTGGTCGCCTACTGCCGCCTCAGCCACCGCGCCTCGTTGCTCTGGTTCACCGCCACCCGGATACTCGGCTGGGACCACGTACGGGTGTACGACGGATCCTGGACCGAGTGGGGCTCGTCGGTGGGCCTCCCGGTCGAGCGCTAGGCACTCCGCCGGCTCGAATTCCCCCTTGGGGTTGACCGCCCAGTGATCAGACCCAGACACCTGAGGTGGTCCGTAACTGGAAATAACGCCGGTTCTCTCCAACAGCTAGAGCGTGAGCAAATGGCGGCCACGCCGAGAGTCTGGCCGATCCCTGGGGGTCGCACTCGGCAGGTCGCCGTCTCGCGTCCTATCGCAGCCTTGACATGATGTAACAACTAGTCCTGTTGCCCCTCGCCACCGAAATGCGTGGTCCCGCTCGGAGGTTCAGGTGCGGGTTCGACCGTGCTAGCGAACTCTCAGGCCTGTTCTTGAGGTCAGGTTGCGGTTTCGACGAAGGGCGAGATACAGAACCACAGACGCCAGTTGGATTCGCTCGAGAACTCGCCCGAGCGCGCCTCTGATCGCAACTGCTCCAGCGAACATCCCGCGTCGGCGAGGGTCCTGCTGATGCTCTCCTCAAGCTCTTCGGGGCTCAGGACGAAGACCTCAGCACCGCTGGTCTCACCATGCGCGCTGATGCCCCTGGGACTCTCAACGCCGGGTGCCTGCTCTGCCAAGACCATGGTGGGTTCCTTCTCTTGCGGACGACTCGCTATTAGCAACGCTATCGGACCGGAGTGACACTCCGTAACGAGTCGGACAACCGGCGTTGACACTCGCGCTCGCATCGGGCCCGCGAGATGCGACTAACGACCAACAGATGGTTCGCTCGCGCCTAACGGACGAAGGTGCTACCCATTCTCCGATGCTGGCTCTGAGCTCGGTGAACCGTGCACGGCTCGAACCTGGCGGTCCTGCAAGTCGCTACGACCTCTGCACCGGGGTGTCGCCGTGTCAGATTCGGATGCCCCCCGGCGATGGTCGTCAAGGAGGGTCGTGGCCGGTGCGTGGTCGAGTTTGGTAGCCGTTGGCGGTTCGTTGGACTCTGAGGTTGTTGGTTTCGAGCCACTTGTGGTGCCGGCGGCAGACAGCCACCAGGTTGTCCACGTCGGTTCGGCC
Source organism: bacterium (assembly GCA_028821235.1). Lineage (NCBI taxonomy): Bacteria > bacterium. The sequence continues at coordinate 5,827 of JAPPGV010000059.1, read as the reverse complement.
GCGGTCGCGGTGCCATTCTTGGATGTGATGTAGTTCGCATCGGTGCATGGGAGCGCCGCAGGCAAAGCATCCGCGGTCGCGGATGGCTACCGCTAGCCGTTGCGCGGCGTTGGCGAGGCGCTGGTTGCGGCCCAGCCAGAGGGGACGGCCTGCCCGGTCGAAGATCATGCCGGCAACTTCGGTGTCGGGGCTGAGGGTGGTGAGGACACTTGCGGGTACGGGTCCGACGCCGATGATCTCGCAGATGCCGTCGGGATCGGTTCCGTCCACCACTCCGAGCGGAGCCAACAGGATGAGCTGGGTAGAGGCCTTAGCTCTCACACCTACGGTTCCCGCCACGGGCTCGCCCGTGTCCGCGTTCCGGTTGGTCAACAACTCGAACACCACATCGGCTACACGCTGCTTCGGGCTACGCACCAGGTCCGGATCTTGACCAGCGGCGCTGTCTTGGCGTAGCTGAGCCATGTAGTGGTTGTCGATGGCTTGGCGGAGGTGTTCGAACTGGGGGCGGGGCACCTTCGCCATCAGGACTCCGAGCCCGGTTTCTTTCTCCACCCACAGTTTTGCTTCCCGGGCCCGGCGCTGACGCTCTAGGGGATCGACGCCTCTTTCGATCAGTTTCTCGTTCGACCAGCGGCGGGCGTGGCGGTCGAAGCTGTCGGGAAGGAGTTGGGCAGCGGCGTCGATCAGACGATCGTCCCCGTTGACTGCTTCCGTGCCGACCTTCTCCGCAGCGTTCGCCAGGGCGTTGACGTGGTCTACGGTGATCTGTCCTGCGGCGAACCGTTCCTTGACGTTCGGCATCTTCTGGAGCCGTCGCGCTACTTTGGCCATCTTCTTCGACTCTCGCTGCGGCAGCCGGGCCTCTTGTCGCAGCACCTCGCCGGGATCAACCCCCGACCCTCCATCACCGGTTTCTATCTGGTGGGCCACATCACACAGAAGCGAAGAGGCCATCGACCGTATCTCACCCAACATCTGGGCCGCACGGGTCGCGTGGTCGCGGGACATGGGACCGATACGAGCCTGGCGCAACTCACCCACAGCAGCACCGATCCGCCCAATGGCATCGCCAGAGGTTCGGAGCCCCGGCGCGGGATCGCCGAGATCGGGCCGTCCGTCGCGGTCTCCGAGCAGGGAGGACATGTGTTCTTGAACCATGCACATATATGTAACAAGACCCTGTGACATATTCCGTGTCTACAGGATCGTCACCAACGAATTATCAACGTTCCTATCGCAGGTCACCACAGCGAGAAGGTCCCGTGGCCCCCTTACTGGGTCGCGGCCGGAAGGACAGCCATCCAGCAGATGACGCCGACGTCGTCTTCTGTGATCTCCGCCAATGGCTCGGACGGCGCTGATTGGTCAACGCTTCGGTGTCAACTTCGCCTTCTGCTGCTCGGTTTCGTCCTGTCGCTCTTGGTATACGGACCCTGTCCCAGTGGCGTCGACTGCTGGAGTAGTCGGAGGTTCTCCCCTACCTACTCAGGGTCGGCCCTAGAAAGGTGTGGATAACTCCTGTAGATGGGTCCATATGGTCTGATCCTGAGATATATGCCTCCTAGAGTGTTCGAAGCCGTGGAGCAAGCAGCCGGGCGGCTAGCCGAATCGGAGGGAGCGACCGACGATGAGTGAGATTGGTGCGGCACGCCTATTCGAAACGACTGGCCCCGTCGCTGTCCCGCCGTTGTCGGGTCTGGACTCGGCGTTGGAGACAATACGGCGGTCGGCGTCGTCGCAGCGTGGGGTGGGCGGAAGGTTCGAGCGGTTGATGTGTCGGGTCCTGCTGGACCATCCGGGCGAGTTCCGCGGTCGGTTCACTCAGGTGGTTCCCTGGGGCGAGTGGGAAGGACGGGACGGTCCCGATTCGGGTATCGACCTGATCGCTACAGACGTTGACGGGGACCGGTGGGCGATCCAGACGAAGTGCTATCGGGACGCCCGAGCGCCCGAATCGGGGGTCGACTCGTTTTTGGCGAAAGCGAACACGGCCCGGTTCCAGCATCGCATGTTCATTTCGACGTCGCGGGCTTCTCCGCCGGTCACCCGGGCTGGCGCGAAGAAACTGAAGGGGGCGGGATGCCGTGTGCTGTATCACGGGGATCTGGCGCAGTGGCAGGTCCCCTGGACCGAACTCGCTGCTGATCCCGACAGCGCCCCTATCCCCAGGGTGCTGTACGAACCGCACCCCTACCAGCAGGATGCCATCGACGCAGTGGTGGCCGGTTTCGACACTGGTGCTGCCAGGGGGCAGATGATCCTTCCGTGCGGGACAGGCAAGTCCGTGGTCGCGCTCTGGATTGCCGAACAGGCCGCGCCCGCTGATGGGACGGTGCTGTATGTAGTCCCGTCGATCTCGCTGCTGGGGCAGACGATGCGGGAATGGGCGGCGCAGCGGCGCACCGTCCAAACATATGTGGGTGTGTGCTCCGATCGGACCGCGGGGAAGCGGGGCGGCGCGGAGTCAGCCGATCTGACGGAACTGTCGATTCCTGTCACTACCGACCCGGACCGCATCGCCCAAGCCCTCACTAATCCGACCCGCAACGGGGCTACCACGGTGGTGTTCTCCACATATCAATCGCTCGACCAGGTCGCCGCCGCGCAGCAGCAGTCCGGGACGGTGTTCGATCTGGTCATATGCGACGAGGCGCACCGCACCACCGGAGTCGAGACCCCCAAGACAGGGATCAGCCCGTTCACCCTCGTCCATCACAACCAGAAGATAAGGGCACACCGCCGGCTGTACATGACCGCCACACCACGCCTGTACACCGCACAGGCCAAACGGAAGGCCCGCTCGAAGGACATTGCGGTGTTCTCGATGGACGACCCGGACGTGTTCGGGGACGTGTTCTACGAGATGTCGTTCAAGGCCGCGGTCGATGGAGGATGGCTGTCCGACTATCAGGTAGCGATAGTCGCAGTCGACCGGGGCCTGTACGGTGACCTGGCCGACAACGTTGTCAACACCATCCAACTGGACCACGGAGACGAAATCCTCGCGGACGATGTGGTGGCCATGCTCGGCTGCTGGGACGCGATGGCCGACCCGCTCTCCCGCGGACCCGGCCACGGTCGGCGCACCGGCCAGACCAACCCGATCCCCGGCCGTGGTGTGAAACGGGCTATAGCGTTCCAGAACACGATCAAAGCGTCACGGCAGCTCGCCCGTCTGTGGGAACCCGTCATCGACGGATATGTGGAACAGCAGCCGGCACCCGGCGCCGACAACGGCCTGTTGGGGTTGGACGTGACCCATGTGGACGGAACCACACGGGCGTCGGAACGGGCCACCGCCATCGCCGACCTCAAAGCCGACATCCCCTACGACCGGTGCCGGGTCGTGTCCAATGCCCGCTGCCTGTCCGAAGGCGTCGACGTGCCCGCCCTCGACGCGGTCCTGTTCCTAGCCCCCCGCAGGTCGATGGTCGACATCATCCAGGCCGTCGGACGGGTCATGCGAACCGCGGCGGGGAAAGAACGCGGTTACATCATCCTGCCCGTAATACTGCCCGAAGGGAAAACCCGCATCGACGACGCCGTTCTACGCAGCCCGAGATTCAAGCCGGTCTGGGACGTAATCCGGGCGTTACGAGCCCACGACGAACGGATGGACGTGTGGGTCAACACCGCCGACAAAGGCGGCAAACCACCCATAAACGTCATAGGCGGCACCGACACCGACGACCCCGACGGCACGGGTGACACCGACGACACGGATGGGGGGTTGGACACTGCCACCGTCGCGCAGATGACCCTCCCCCTCGACTCCGAAATCGCCTCCGCGCTGGTCGAAATCTGCGGCGACCGCACGTATTGGGCGACGTGGGGAGACGACGTAGGCGAAGTCACCCGAACGGTCGCAGCCCGCATCAGCCGACTCATCGGATCCCGGCCGCACACTGCGGAAGCGTTCGGACAGTTCCTCACAGAGTTGCGTCAGACGATCAACGAACACCTACAAGAAGCCGACCTGGTCGACATGTTGGCCTGCCACATAGTCACGCTGCCCGTGTTCAACGCCCTGTTCGGCTCCGCCGCCTTCGCTTCCCTCAACCCGGTAGTGGCTGCGTTGAACCAGATGGTGGACACGCTCGACCGGGACCACATCCGAGCCGACACCGCCCGCCTCGACCGCCTTTACGACAGCGTGACCGAACGGGTCCGCCAGGTCACCGACCCCGAAGGCCGCCTCAAAATCCTGCTCGAGCTGTACGAATCGTTCTTCGCGAAAGGCATGAAACGGGAAACCGACCGGCTCGGCGTCGCCTACACCCCCATCGAGTTGGTGGACTATGTTCTCCGATCAGCCGACCGGCTCTCCCAGCACCACTTCGGTAAGGGCATATCAGACCCCGACGTTCATGTGTTGGACCCGTTCACCGGAACCGGCACCTTCATCAACCGGTTACTTACCATCAACGGCAGCGACGGCCGCCCGCTTATCACAGACGAAGACCTGGACCGTAAGTACCGCGAAGAGATACACGCCAACGAGATGCTGCTGTTGGCCTACTACATCGCTGCTGTCAAAATCGAAGAAGGATGGCGGCAACGCCGACCCCGCAGCGACTACCAGCCATTCGCAGGCATCGTCCTGTGTGACACGTTCGCGACTAGACCAGACCAGCGGCAGCTGGACACCCTGTCAGGCAACAGCCGCCGGGCCGAACAACAAGCCGGCCAACGCATCGACGTCATAGTCGGGAACCCGCCCTGGTCCGCAGGACAGAGAACCGCAGCAGAAGACAACCCCCATATCGTGTACCCGGAGCTCAGGCAACGCGTCACCGACACCTATGTGGCGAAGTCTGCAATGACCAACCGCAGGCAGCTGTACGATTCTTACAAGCTGGCGTTGCGGTGGGCCACCGACCGGATCGGCGACCAAGGCATCGTCGCGTTCATCACTCCCAACTCGGTGCTCGACGGCAACGCCGAGTCCGGGATCAGAGCCTGCCTAGCCGACGAATACCACAGCCTGTACCTGCTCAACCTACGCGGCGACGCCCGCCTCTCCGGCGAAGCATGGCGACGGGAAGGCGGCAAGATGTTCGGGGGAAGCAGCCGTGTGGGCATACTCGTATCCGTACTGGTCAAACACCCCCACCAGCCACACCCCGACCGCCAGGCCCGCATCCGGTACCACAACATCGGCGACTACCTCACCACAGACCAGAAAAAACGCACCCTCCGCGATATGGGGCATGTGCCGACGAGCGGAGACGGGGAAGGCTGGCAGCGCATCAAGCCTGACAGCAACCACGACTGGATCAACCAGTCCGACCCCACCTGGCAACACCTGATGCCCCTCGGGGACAAGACCACCAAACAGGCAGCCCTGCGTGGCACACCTAGCAAGGACGCCAGCGTCGTGTTCCACATCTACTCACTCGGGTTTGCCACAGGGCAGGACTCATACCTGTACGACTACGACAAGGACGGTCTTGAAGCACGGGCCGAAGCAATGGTCGACGAATACGAACAACAACGCGACCGTGTGAGCACCGGAGAGGCGACGGTCAAGCAAGCCACTGCCAACGTCAGGCCGCATGTCATCAAATGGACCGGTGATCTGCGAACACGGCTACGGCGCAACCTGCCTGTCACCTACGACCAACACAACATCCGGGAGGTTCACTACCGGCCGTTCACCAAGATGTGGCTTTACTACGACAAGGGGTTTATAACTAGGGTCTACCGCGTCCCCATCATGTTCCCCCACCGTCCAGGCGGTAACGAACAAACACCACACACATCGCCTGAAAGTCTCTCTCTCTCTCTCTCTCTCTCTCTCTCTCTCTCTCTCTCTCTCTCTCTC